>VGDC01000082.1 GCA_016869895.1 Alphaproteobacteria bacterium | reverse complement strand
TTGCTGGATGCACAAGGCAATATCGAGGATTTCGACCTCGTCACCTTCCCCCAAGGCGTGAAGACCGTGAATGAGAAGAACAGCCTGCCGAGCAATGCGGTGAACGCCATGCTGGAGATCGCCAATGCGGAAAAGCTCCACGGTTTCGCGGCGGAAGGCAGCCTGAGAAGCGGAGGTGGCGCGGCTCGCCCCTCCCATGAAATCGTGGTGGACGGCAACAAGGGCACAGTGCAGACACTGCATTTCAATAATGCCGAATCGCCTCTCGCCAGCATCGTGATGACCGACGACGCGAAAAAGGAATCGAAGCTGTTCCTGCTCAACGTCTCTGACGTCGGCGTAGATGGAAAAATCTCCGCCAGTGTGCTGCAGACCCGCGGCGAAAGCGAAAGCGGCTGGGTCACCGCGCCGGAAGGCAGCCTCGCCCCGCGCGCATTGGAGGAACTAACGCGCTTCGCCGAGAAACACCAGCATTTCGGCCTTGCGCACGCGGGCTACACCGCCAAGCTGGATGACAAGGTGAAAGATATCCTTTCCGAGACAGACCTTGACGCCGGACTGGCGAAGCTGCTCTCCGCCCATCATGAGAAGGCGCTAGACGCGGCGTTGGATAAAGGTGATTTGGCGGCGGCCAAGGATGCCAGCGAGCAATCGCGCTCGCATAAAGAGGCCGTGGAGAAACTCAGCAAGCCGAAGACGCATCTGGAACGTGTGCAGTTCGAGCGCGAACAGCAGACCAGAATGGCGGAGAACGGCGACATCGAACGCTTCTCGCGCTGATGCTCCTCCCTTAATTCCCACCCTGATAAACGAAGCAGGCCTCTTTGCGGGCCGTCAGCACCTTGCAGGCGCGGCGTGCCTGTGCCTCATCCATATTGGCGATACGCGCGCGGAAGATGCGGGTTTGGGCATCGGACGGGGCGACGACATTGATCTCCGCTCCTTCCAACTCCCGTGAAGCAAGGCTCATCGCGTTCGCAGCCGCCATGAAGGCATCGCGTGATTCACCGAATGCACCCACCTGAATACCCCAATTCCCCCTATCCGTCCGCGCCTTGCGCACTTCCGGCGTATAGGTGGCGGTGGGCTGGTTCTGCACGATGCCTGCGGCACGCAGTGTCTGCTGCACGGAGATGTCCTGCGCCGATGCCACATCACCGATGCCATCCGCTTCACTGGGAATCGGCGCGATGATATTGGTGGAGGCGGTGGCGACCGCAGCGGGTTCTGTGCCCGGCTTGAAGCGCGGGATAGGCGCGGTGCGGGTTTTGGAAGGCGGCGCATCCGGCGCGTTCATAGACGCGAAATTATTCACATTCGCCCCGCCCGGCTTTTTCGATTCCGCCAACTGACGAAGCGAGCGGTTGAGCAGGTCTTTCATATGGTCGTCACGGCTGCGGGAAGTCTTGCCACCCATCACCACCGCCACGATGCTATAGCCATCACGGCGCACGGACGTGGCCAGATTGAAGCCGGACATATTGATGTAACCCGTCTTTAGGCCATCCGCGCCGGGATAATCCCGCATCACGCGGTTGTGGGTCTGATAGTTCCGCCCATGGAAATCGAATTCGGTGACTTTGAAATAATGGTAATACTGCGGAAAATCGCGGCGCAGGGCGATGGACAGTTTGGCGAAGTCGCGGGCAGTCGTCACCTGACGCACATCCGGCAAGCCATTCGCGTTCTTGAACACCGTTTTGTTCATGCCCAGCTGGCGCGCCTTGTTGGTCATGCGCACGGCGAATTGCCACTCGGTCTTATCGATCGCCTCTGCCAGAATCACTGATACGTCATTGGCCGAGCGCACGACAAGCGCTTTGATGGCGGTATCCACGTCGATCTTGTCACCCTGTTTCAGGCTGAGGTTCGTCTGTGGGCGGGAGGCGGCATATTGCGACGCGGTGAGTTGTTGGCGCAAGGAAAGCTTCCCCTGCTGCAAGGCTTCGAAGGTCAGATACAACGTCATCATCTTGGTCAGCGACGCAGGGTGGCGCTGCGCGTCAGGATTGGCCTGATGCAGAACGGTGTTGGTGTCCGTATCGACGACAATCGCGGCATATTTTTCATTAGCCGCAGCAGCGACCGGCAGATTCACCACCAATAACAGCACCAGAATCGTAAAACCGAAGTGTGAGGCGCGCAGGCGCAGCAAACCGCCCATCACCTTCAACACGCTCATCTGCAACATTTTCTGCACGTTGGGTGGACACCTTTGAGAATAGACGTGACGACGCCGGAACACGGCGGTTGAGCGAAGCATACAACGGAAAACGCCTTCACTGCAAGATGAAGTGGTGAGTTTTCACAAAAACCACCACAAATAGTATCGAAGACTCTTATGACTTCTTTATAGCCCTTGGTATATGCTCGATTGTATCATTGTTGCACTGCGCAAAACCCTTGACCCGCGCGCGTTTTCGGGCTATCCATAGCCTCCCCTCGCCGAGGGAGAATGAATAAGAATAATATTTTTGAACGGAGGAAACCATGTCGACCAACAAGAAGCCCGTCCCCAGCGTGAAGGCAGCCGTCACCCAGACCGCCGCGAACATCGAGAATTTCACCAAAGCCGGCGTTGACGCCGCCCGCGAGAACATCGCCATCACCCGCGATGAAGCCGTGCGCAATCAGGAGAAGATCGTCGAAGCCAGCCGCGACCACATGGAGCAGTTCCAGTCCGGCGTGAAGGAAATCTCCGCTTTCGGCAAACAGCACCTTGAGACTCTGGTCGAAACCGGTAAATCCGTGACCGAGACCGCGAAAGAACTGCACGAGCAGCTCGTCGCCGAAACCAACGAACTCTACTCTGAAAACGTGCAGTTCTCCAAAGAACTGCTGGCATGCCGCAACCTTGGTGACCTCGCCGAAGTGCAGAGCCGCGCCATGCAGTCGAACCTGACCCGTTTCTTCGACACCACTGCGCGTCTGACCGATGTCTGGTTCAAGCTGGCGACCACCGCCGCCGAGCCTATGAGCCAGCAGGCCAATCAGGTCGCTGAACGCCTGAAGAAGAACCTCGCCGCTTAATCCGCGTCGAAACACTGTGAAACCCTGCTACGCAAGTGGCAGGGTTTTTTCTACAAATACTATGCAACCTTGAGTTTATTTTTGGTTTACACTGCAATTTCTCTATGCTAGGTTGCACTCTGTATTGTAGATGCACGTCACAATGCACGGCTTCAAAAAGCCGTATATGCTTCTGATTCAGCCGAAAGGCTGTTGCTTTACACTTAGGGCCTCTTAGCGAGGCCCTTTTTTTGCGGTTATCCACAGCAAATCCGCCTTTCACCCGCGAAAATTAAGACCCTGTTAAGGTTCGGTTGCTATCCTGAAATGGTTGCCAACCCAAGGAATCCCGCCTTAACCCCTATGACTAAAACCAAGACCGTCACCCGCGAATTTCTTGATACTTATGTGCTTGCGCATCGCAAGGCGGTGCGCGCGAAACAGAAGGGCACGCTGACCGCTGCCATGGAGAAGGCATTGTTGCCTTTGGCCGAACTCATAAAAGGTACACCCGACCTTTCCGGCGCGGATCTGCGCGAGTTGGATCTGCAACTCATCGACTTCTCCGGCGCGGATTTGAGCGATGCGGATATGCGTGGTGCGAATTTCAGCGGGGCTAAGCTGATTGGCGCGAAACTTTCCGGCGCGAAGCTGCGGCGTGGCGTATTCAAATCCGCCGATTTCACGGGCGCTTTGCTGCACGGCATTGACGCGCAAGATGCGGAAATGACCAAATGCCGCTTCGACCAAGCCAATTTCGAAGGCGTCGATTTGCGCCGCGCGAAGCTGACCAATAGCCGCTTCCACGGCACGAACCTGCGCGAAACGAAGCTGAACGGCGTCGATTTACGCGGCGGTAGTGCGAAGAAAGCCGATTTCAGCGGCGCGAATCTCTCCGAGGCAAATCTTTCGGGAGTGCATCTGGAAGACGCGAAATTCACCGCCGCCACGCTCAAGAAAACCGTGTTACAGGGCGCGCTGCTCAAAAATGCCACTGCCATGGGCGCGGATTTCAATCAGGCGAATCTCACCGGCGCGCAAATCCTGCAGGCGGATTTGTCTTCGGCGAAGCTTAAGGGCGCCGTGCTGGAGGATGCGGTCTTCACGTCCAGCAAACTCAAAGGCGCGGATTTGCGCACGCACCTCAGCAATGCGGATTTCTCCCATGCCGACCTGACGGATGCGAACGTCGCGGGTGTCAACTTCGGCACGGCGGTGCTGACGGGCACGGTGCTTGAGCCGGACGATGACCCCAAGCTCATGGGGGCGTTGAAACGCATCGTACGTCAAAAAATCTCCTGATTTTTTCTTCTTGCGTGTAATTTTTCCTAAAATTTTTACACTTTATTAAAAAGATTATCGGATACTGAGCATAACAAGCATTGAATAGCCATCGCTCAAATCCAGCAGGAAATCTCATGAAAAGTGACGGAACGATTCAAAAGGTTAATATCAAAACCCTTGAGCTTTACCTTGAACTCCATCAAAAAGCGCTCGCCACCATCCGCGATACAGGATGCAGCGCGGCGGAACTGCCGCAAGAACTTGCGAAAGCGGCCTTCTCGCTTAACCATTTGATAGGCGGCATCGCGGATTTATCGGGTCAGGACTTGCGGCGCGTGGCGCTCTCCGGCGCGGATTTGTCGGGCAGCGACCTTTCGGGCAGCATCTTCAGCGATATGCCCCTGTGGAATATCGACTTCTCTGGCGCGCGTCTCAGTGCCGCGCGGATGGACAACGTCGAGCTGACCTGCTGCGACCTGCGCCACGCACAGTTGGACACCACCACTTTCCGCGGCGCGCAGATCGACAAGACCGATTTCCGCCATGCCTTCGGCGTCTCTGCCAAGATGGGCTACACCTCCGTTTCCGAATGCGATTTCCGTGGTGCGAACTTCTCCCATGCGGATTTCGAACATGCCCAGCTGCACACGGTGGACTTGCGGGAAAGCAACCTGAAACGCGCCGTATTGCGCAGTGCGGATATACAGGACGTGCAACTGGAAGGCGCGAATGTGACTGATACCTTGCTCGATTCCGCCTCCCTCGCGCTCATCATGCCGATGCAGCAGGAGGAGCACAGCGCCGTCGGCCTGCTCACCCATTATTTCCAGCATCTGTCGAAAAGCACGGGCTAACCCTAATCACGCCAGCGTGTATCCGCTCCCGCTTCGCGCATCGCTTGCTTGCGGGCGGGAAGCAGCGTCAGCACCTGTTTCTGCTGTTCACGGCTCAAGCTCCGCCAACGGGCGACCTCCTGCAATGTGCGCGCGCAGCCAAGGCAGAATCCCGTGTCGTCATCCATGCTGCACACCTTGATGCAGGGCGAAAGATTGGTGCTATCGTTCATGGGCGGATTAACGCATGGAAATCGCCGTTCCGCAAGGAAATTGGCTTGTGAACAGGCGGCTGTTGCGCTTTAATGCGGGCATGATGGAAGACACCTCCCCCCCCTATCTCTCCGGCCTGAATCCGGAGCAACGCGCCGCCGTGGAAGCGGTCGAAGGCCCTGTTCTCGTCCTTGCAGGCGCAGGCACGGGTAAAACGCGCGTGTTGACCACCCGCATCGCCCATCTGCTCGTGGCGCATCACGTGCCGCCGGGGCAGATTCTGGCCGTGACCTTCACCAACAAAGCCGCGAAGGAGATGGTGCATCGTGTGCAGCATATCACCGGCATCATGGCCGACACGGGCGGCGGGCCAGGGCGCGGCGGCATGTGGATCGGCACGTTCCACTCCATCTGCTCGAAAATCCTGCGCACCCATGCGGAGAAACTCGGTTTCCCGACCCATTTCACCATTCTGGATGCCGACGACCAACTGCGTCTCATCAAGACCTTGATGGGCGAAGCGGGCATCGACACCACCGCCAACCCGCCCAAACAGATGCTCGGCGCCATTCAAGCCTTCAAGGATGTGGGGCAGACCCCCGCCGAAGTGCCGGAAACGGCCAATGCCACCCTCCGCCGCCTCTATGCGAATTATCAGGCGCGCCTGAAGACCCTAGCGGCAATGGACTTCGGCGACCTGCTGCTCCATTGCCTGACACTGTTCAAAACCTTCCCCGATGTGCTGCAATACTATGCAGAGACACGCTTCCGCTATGTGCTGGTGGACGAGTATCAGGACACCAACATCGCGCAATACCTCTGGCTGCGGCTGCTCTCCATGGCGCATAAGAACGTCTGCTGCGTGGGCGATGACGACCAATCCATCTACAGTTGGCGCGGTGCGGAAGTGGGCAATATCCTGAAATTCGAGAAGGATTTCCCCAACGCCACCGTCATCCGTTTAGAGCGGAATTACCGCTCCACCGCGCATATCCTCGGCGCGGCATCCGGCCTCATCGCCAAGAACACCAAACGCCTCGGCAAGACGCTCTGGACGGAATCGGACGGCGGCGAGAAAATCCGCGTCAAATCCGTCTGGGACGATGCGGAGGAAGCCCGCTTCATCGGCGAATCTGTGGAAGACCTGCAGCGCGCCAAGCGCAAACTGAACGATATGGCCATTCTGGTGCGCGCTGGATTCCAGACCCGCGCTTTCGAGGAACGCTTCATGACCCTCGGCGTGCCTTACCGCGTCATCGGCGGCTTGCGATTCTATGAACGCTTGGAGATCCGCGACGCGATGGCCTATCTCCGCCTGCTTTCCCAACCGGATGACGACCTCGCCTTCGAGCGCATCATCAACACGCCCAAGCGCGGCATCGGCAAAAAGACCCTCGAAGACCTGCACCGCACCGCCCGTGCCGAGCATATCTCGCTTTATCGCGCGGTTTCCCGCCAGCTGGAGAACGGCGAGCTGAAAGGCAAGCTCGGCGGCGCGTTCATGAAACTGTTGGGGGATTTCGCCCATTGGCGCGACCGTTTGCAGGACATGCATTTCTCGCAGGTAGCCGACCAGTTGCTGGAGGAATCGGGCTATATCGCCATGTGGAAGGCCGAAAAGACGCCGGAAGCGCAAGGCCGCATCGAGAACTTGAAGGAATTGATCAAGGCGATGGCGGAATACGAGAACCTCACCGAGTTCCTGGAGCATATCGGGCTAGTGATGGATCGTGAGAACACGCTGGATGATGATATGGTCAGCCTGATGACGCTCCATGCCGCGAAGGGCTTGGAATTCGACGTCGTCTTCCTGCCCGGTTGGGAAGAGGGCATCTTCCCCCATCAGCGCGCCATGGACGAAGGCGGCACGAAGGGCTTGGAGGAAGAACGCCGACTGGCTTATGTGGGCATCACCCGCGCCCGCAAGGTGCTGACCATCACCACCGCCGCCAACCGCCGCATCTACAACCAGTGGCAATCGAGCATCCCCTCCCGCTTCCTGCAGGAGATTCCGCCAGAGAACATCCAGCATCTGGGCGGTGGACCGCGCAGCGTTGCGCCCACCTCCCGTGAAGGATGGCAGGCGGGCATCCGCGACATCCTCGCTTCCGTGCAGGCGCGCCGCCCCGTTTCCTTTGAAACGCAGCCCGAACCCGGTGCCAACCTGCCTAAACCCGTCAGCCCGAATGCCGCCTTCCCGCGTGGCACGCGGGTGTTCCACCAGAAATTCGGCTATGGTCAGGTGAAATCCTCGCAGGATGGCAACCTTGTCATCGCCTTTGACAAAGCGGGCGACAAGAAAGTGATGGCGGATTATGTCAAGAAAGTCTCCTGAACTCCTGCTGCTCGCGCTGCTGCTGGCGGCCACCCCCGCCCATGCCGAGACCACCCCCGCCCCAAAACCCGCTGCTGAA
>VGDC01000081.1 GCA_016869895.1 Alphaproteobacteria bacterium | reverse complement strand
CAGGGCAAGACGCTGGATGAATACTGGAAATGGGTGGAAGCCGAAGTGCGCCCTATCCTCACCCGCCTCCTCAAGGAATGCGAAGAGAACAACATTCTCCAGCCGCAAGCGGCTTACGGCTATTTCCCCTGTAATGCGGATGGCAATGCACTGGTCATCTTCGACCCCGTAGACCATGCGAAGGAAATAGGCCGGTTCGACCTGCCCCGACAGGATAAGGACGGCGGCATCTGCGTGGCGGATTTCTTCCGTGATGTCTCCACCGGTGAACGCGATGTGATCGGGTTACAGGTCGTCACCGCAGGACAGACGGTGGCGGATGTGGCGCGCGAATGGTTCGAGAATAATCGCTATCAGGATTATCTCTATCTGCATGGTCTGGGCGTGGAAATCGCCGAGGCATTGGCGGAATACACCCATAAACGCATCCGCGCGGAGCTGGGCTTCGGCCATGAGGATGCGCGCGATATGGACGCTTTATTGAAGCAGGGTTATCGTGGCTCGCGCTATTCCTTCGGGTATCCGGCCTGTCCGTATCTCGAAGACCAGAAACTGCTGCTGGAGCTGCTGGGTGCGGAGCGCATCGGCATCGAGCTTTCCGAAGAATTCCAGCTGCACCCCGAACAATCCACCTCGGCTATCGTGGTGCATCATCCACAGGCGAAATATTTCAATATCTAAAGGTTGCCGCTATGCGTCATTTCATCCTGCTTTCTTTGGTCGCTTCCATCCTCTCCGCCTGCGCGAATGCGGCGGTCTATACCCCGCAAGTCGGGCGCGATGAGATCGCCACGGAACAGGGCTATCAGAAGGATTATGTGAAATCCGTCAACAAAGCTAAGCTGGACGCACCGCTTTCCAAAGACACGCAGGAGCGGGTGGCTGTCATCTTCGCGCGTATCGAAAAGGCGGGCGGGGATGTCTGCTCCTACCTCGCCAATGGCCAGCCGTGCAACTATCCGTTCAAACTCATCACCGAACCCGCAAAGGAAGCTGCCACGCCGAATGCCTATGCCGATGGCAAGGGCGTGTTCGTCTATGCGGGGCTGGTGAATATGTTGCAGGGCGAGGAAGAACTGGCCTTCGTGCTTAGCCATGAATATGCCCATAACGTGTTGCAGCATGTGAACAAACAGTCGCTGAACATGTCGCTGGGGATGCTGGCAGGTGCGGCGGCGGATGCCTTGCTGGCATCGCAGGGCATGTCCACCGGTGGGCAATTCACCAAGGTCGGCGCGAATGCCGGTGCGCTCCAATACTCCTCCTCCTATGAGCGCGAGGCGGATTATGTGGGCATGTATATCGTCGCGCGCGCAGGATTCGACGTGAGCCGTGGCACGGATGTCTGGCGCAAGATGGCGGCGAATAATCCCGATTCCATCTATCTTTCCAGCACCCACCCGAACACGGCGGAGCGGTACGTCGCCATGCAGAAGACGATTCAGGAGATCATGGCGAAGGAAGCGCAAGGTCAGCCATTACTGCCGAATAAAATCGTAGCGCAGTAATTCCGATTCCAAGGGAATCGGCAAGCGCGAAGCTTTAGCTCAACGAAGTTACTGCGCGCCGCCGCCCATGCGGCGTGAAAAAAGACCGCTCACACATCGTCATCGGTGGTGCGACCAAGCGTGAGGACGTGAACAGTCGCCACACCCGCATCCAGCAAGGCGCGGGTGCAGGATTCGATGGTCGCGCCCGTGGTCAACACGTCATCCACCAATAGCACCGTTTTCCCCTGAAGCTGCGCAGCGTGTTTGGGTGGAATCGCGAAGGCATCCTCCACATTGGCTATGCGTTGCTCGCGCGTCAACCCCACTTGTTGTTGGGTGTGTCGTGTGCGCCGCAGACCGCTCAGCAAGGCGGGTTTTTCCGACAGTTTCGCCAAACCCTGCACCAGCAGGGCGGATTGGTTATACCGCCGTTGCACCAGCCGCCAGCGGTGTAACGGCACGGGGATGATGTAATCCGCTTCGCCCAACAATTCCGCTCCTGCGCGCGCCAGCCATGCGGCATACATGGGCGTGGCATGGGTGCGATCATCATATTTATAGCGGGTGATAAGGCGGCGGCTGCCATCATCATAGGCGAAGACCGCGCGGGCTTTGGCGAAGGGCGGAGAAAGCGTCAGGCAAGGCATGCATTCCGCCGCCTCGCTGCCCATTCCGTGCGCGAAGGGCATGCCGCAACGGGCGCAGAACGGCGCGGAGATGAAATTCACCCCCTCCCAACACGGGGCGCAGAGGCCATGCTGCCCGCCCGTCAGCTCATTGCACGCATAGCAGCGCGGCGGGAAGACCGTATCCATCGCGGATTTCGCGGCAAGGCTTGCTAATCGCGGCAGGGCTGATAAAAGAGGCATGGAATCTCCTGATAGCGAAGCGAGTATGAACGATTCACCCCTGATATTCGATAGAAAACGCGTCGGCCTGCATCGTGCGCGCGCGGCAGGGGATTTCGCGCGCCATGATTTCCTCTTCCGCGAAGCTGCCGATCGCTTGGCCGACCGCTTGGAGGACGTGACCCGCACCTTCCCCCTCGCCCTCGACCTGGGTGCGCATAGCGGCCAGATGGCGCAGATGCTCGCTGGGCGCGGCGGCATCGAGCATATCGTGGAGGCCGAGCTTTCCCCCACTCTCTCGCGCAAAAGCGGCGCGGCATTGAAAGTAGTGGCGGATGAGGAATTCCTGCCCTTCGCAGAGAACAGCTTCGATGTGGCGTTTTCGGCCTTGTCGCTGCATTGGGTGAACGACCTTCCGGGCGCGTTGGTGCAGCTGCGCCGCGCCCTCAAATCCGACGGCCTCTTGCTGGCGATGCTCTTCGGCGGGCAGACGCTGAAGGAACTGCGTCAATCGCTGGAGCTGGCGACGCTGGAAGTGGAAGGCGGCATCGCCGCGAATGTCTCGCCCTTCGTGGATGTGCGCGATGCGGGTAGCCTGCTGCAACGGGCGGGGTTCTCCCTGCCCGTGGTGGATGCGGAAGTCATCACCGTTAGTTATGACAACATCTTCGCATTGATGCATGATCTGCGCGGCATGGGCGAAAGCAATGCCCTGCTGCATGCGCGCAAAGGCTTCTCGCGCCGGAAGACCTTCATGCGCGCAGCGGAGATGTATCAGGAGAAATTCGCCGATGCGGAAGGGCGGATTGTGGCGAGTTTCGAACTGGTGACGCTGACCGCATGGAAACCCCATGCCAGCCAGCCAAAGCCCTTGGCGCGCGGCAGCGCGACGGCGAGCTTGAAGGATTTTCTTTAAGCGGCAGGCTGGCTGATGCGCGTCAACACGAGGATGACGTTGATGATTCCCCAAAGCGATCCGACCCACAGGATGAGCGTCGCAAAAGCGGAAATGATGAATCCGGCAGTGCGCTTGCTGGCTTCTTTGTAATAGGCCAACGCGTAGATGATGCGGCCGATCACCCAGATAGAACCCAGAATGGCCGCCCAAAGGGGATTCATGTACAGCGCGAAAAGCCAAAGCGCAGGCAGGAAGAACACCAGCTGCTCGACAGTGTTGGTCTGTACTCGTTGGGCGCGGAGGAACTCTGGCGGGCCATCCATCGAAGGCGCGAGGACGTTATGCTTACGGCGCGAACGCCCTGCATTCAGGAAAACGAAGAAATAGACCCCCAAGGCCAGCCAAGTGACGAGAGCGGGGAAGACAAGCAGAATAGAACTCATAGGAAATCCCTTAACATGGCGACAAGTGGAACATCGGCGGGTGGCATGGGAATATCGCGCATTGCATTGGGCGTTTTCCAGATGAGGTGCTGGCCTTCCAGCGGCGTCACCTCACCTTGCCATTTCCGGCAGAGGTATAGCATGAGGAGAATAAATTTCTCGTCGTATTTATGCGTCACGAAAGTGAAGGGCGAGAGGCAGCTTTCTGCCACATTGATGTCCAGCTCTTCCTTCAATTCGCGGATGAGCGCGGCTTCAGGACTTTCGCCCTCCTCCACCTTACCACCGGGGAATTCATACATCCCTTCAAGGTGCTTGCCTTTCGGGCGGCTGGCGAGCAGCACGCGTCCGTCAAGGTCGACCAGCGCGACAGCGGAAACGAGTATGGTTTTCATAAAGTTTGCCTTATTTTGCCCCATGAAAATCTGCTGATTTTCATATGGGCGACGCTTCGCTGGCTCATGGCTGGCTCGGACTACTGTCCTCGCGCCCTCCTCAGCTCCTATAATCCGCGTTGATTTCGATGTAACGTTTGGTGAAATCACACGTCCAGATGGTCGCTTCGCCTTTGCCCACCGCCACGTCCACGCGGATGTGGATGTCACGGCCTTTCATGTATTCCGCCGTGGGTGGCTCGCGGTAATCCGGGCTGACTTCGCCGTTTTCCGCCACCAATACTCCGCCAATCCAGATGGCGAGGTTATCGCGGTCGGCCTTCTCGCCCGCTTTGCCCACCGCCATGACCAACCGCCCCCAGTTGGGATCGCAACCGGCGATGGCGGTTTTAACCAGCGGCGAATTGCCGATGGCGAGGCCTATGCGGCGCGCGGCAGCATCATCCGCCGCGCCGGTGACTTCGATGGCCACGAATTTGCTCGCCCCTTCACCGTCCTTGATGATGAGATGGGCCAGCTCCAGCATCACGCTATCCAGCGCGGCGGCGAAGGTCTCGGCATCTTCACTGGTTAGGGATTCGATTGATGCATTACCCGCTTTTCCGGTAGCAAAGAGCAAGGCCGTGTCGCTGGTCGAAGTGTCTGAATCGACGGTGATGGCATTGAAGGATTTGTCATTCGCCGCTTGCAGCATCGTTTGCAGCACATCAGGGGCGATGGCCGCATCGGTGAAGAGGAACGCCAGCATCGTGCCCATATGCGGGGCAATCATGCCCGAACCTTTGGCGAAGCCGGAAAGCGTCACCGTCTTTCCACCGATTTGCACCTTGCGGAAGGTGCGTTTGGCGAAGGTGTCAGTGGTGAGGATGGAGCGGGAGGATTCATCCCAACCCCCATCCCCTGCTTTTTCCGCCAAATCCGGCAGAACGGCGGTGATTTTCTCGAAAGGCAGTTTCTCGCCGATGACACCCGTGGAGGCCACGAAGACTTCTTCGGGTTTGCAGCCCGCTACCGCCGCAGCGGCCGCGACCGTCTCATCCACGGCTTTCTCGCCGGATTTTCCGGTGAAAGCGTTGGAATTCCCTGCATTCACTACCAGCGCGCGCGCTTTGCCGCCGCCTGCTTTCAATGCCCAGCGGCCACGCTCCACCGGAGCGGAAGCGGCCAGCGAAAGAGTGAAGACGCCGGCGACCGTCGTGCCTTCATCCAGCAAGGCCAGCATCAGGTCCGGGCGTGGGGTTTTGTAGCGGATGGCAGCGTAGGTCGCGGCCAGTCGCACACCGGCGACCGGTGGCAAATCAACGATATGCTCCGGTGCCAGTGGCGAAATCTGGGTCATAAATGCTTATTCCGCAGCTTCTTTAGCGTGCTTTTCTTTGGCTTTCACCAGTGCAGCAGCAGTCGCTGCGGCCTGTGCGTCATCCATACCCGCTTTATCGGAAGCGGCTGCAGCGGGTGCTTCCGCGGTGGGCTCGGTCGCTTTCAGTTCCTTGCCATCTGCGTCATAATATTTCACGTTGCTCTGGTCGAACAGCTTGCTGACGTAGTTCTCGACGGCTGCGGGAGCAAGGCCAGCCTGCAGTTTCGGCTTGGCTTCCTCGAAGGTCGGGGCTTTCACGGGGCGGTGGTCTTCCACGAGGATGACATGCCAGCCGAAATCGCTCTTCACAGGCTTGAGGAGATCGCCTTTCTTCGCGGCGAAGGCGGCTTCACCGAATTCAGGCACCATGCGCTCCTTGGTGAAGTAACCGAGGTCGCCACCGTTGGAACCGCTGCCTTTATCGGCGGATTTCTCCTGCGCGAGTTTGGCGAAGTCCGCGCCGTCCTTCAGCTGTTTATAGACCTCGTTGGCTTCGGCTTCGGTCTCGACGAGGATGTGGCGGGCCTTCACCTCTTCCTTGCCTTTGAACTTCTCGACGACGACTTCATAATCCTTCTTCATGTCCTTCTCGGTCACCAGCTCGTCGATGATGCTTTTCAAGTAGGCCTGAACGACGATTTGACGCTTCGCGGCTTCCATCTGTTTCTGGACTTCGGAGGTGGTGTCGATTTTCTTCGCATAGGCTTTTTCGAGCACCAGACGCTCACGGGCGAGGTTCTTCAGGATCTCGATTTTCACGTTATTGTCGAAGCTGTCGAAATCGGGCGCGTCACCATCGGGGAAGAGGGTCGCCCACTGGGTGTCCAGCTCGGCTTTGGTGATTTCGCCGCCTTTGTATTTGATGACCGTGTAGTTGCCGGGCTTCTTGGTGTTCGCTTCCGCTTCTACCTTGGCGGGAGCGGCTTTGTCCTCTGCGGAGACGACGCTATAGGCGAACAGGGAGCCGCCGACGATGGTGGAAGCAAGCAATGCGGTAAGCGTGGAGCGTTTCATGGCCGTGATTTCCTTTGAGGATTTTAGAAGTCTTATGAGGGGGCGTTAGCCTTAAAAATCGAAAGATTTATCGCATAGTATGCCCCTTTTGGCAAGCGGGGGAATTGACATCCGCACTCTACAGGCCTATCTATAGCCGATTGAAAAAGACACCCATTGGAGTTTCCCCAGCCATGTTCGGCTCTCTCGCGCGTAAAATCTTCGGTTCCGCTAACGAACGCTTCATCCGCTCCTTGCAGGCGCAGGTGGATGCCATCAACGCGCTGGAGCCTTCGCTCATCGCACTGAGCGACGAGGAGTTGCAAGCCCGCACCCCTTGGCTGCGTGACCGCCTCGAAAAAGGCGAATCGCTGGACGACATCCTGCCCGACGCTTTCGCCACCGTGCGCGAAGCCTCCAAACGCGTCCTTGGCATGCGCCATTTCGATGTACAGATGATCGGCGGTATCGTGCAGCATAAAGGCATGATCTCCGAGATGAAGACGGGTGAAGGTAAAACCCTCGTTGCGACCCTGCCCTCTTATCTGAACGCCCTCACCGGCAAAGGCGTGCATGTCGTCACCGTGAACGACTACCTCGCTTCCCGCGACTCCGCATGGATGGCGAAACTCCACGGCTTCCTCGGCTTGACGGTCGGCTGCATCGTGCATGAGCTGGACGATTACCAGCGCGCCGAAGCTTACCGCGCCGACATCACCTACGGCACGAACAACGAATTCGGCTTCGATTACCTCCGCGACAACATGAAATACGCGCGCGAGCAGATGGTGCAGCGTCCGTTCAACTTCGCCATCGTGGACGAGGTGGACTCCATCCTCATCGACGAAGCGCGCACCCCGCTCATCATCTCCGGCCCGACGCAGGATAACTCCGAGCTTTACACCCGCATCAACGCGGTGATGCTGAACCTCGTCGATGCGGATTACGAAAAGGACGAAAAAGGCAAAAGCGTGGTGCTGACCGAAGAGGGCGTGCGCCATGTGGAAGAGCTGCTTTCGCAGGAAGACGGCATCGTCAAACCCGGCACGGAACTCTATGACATCGAGAACGTCTCCGTCGTCCACCATGTGAATCAGGCACTCCGCGCCCATAAGCTGTTCACCCGCGACGTGGATTACATCGTCAAGGACAATAAGGTCGTCATCATCGACGAATTCACCGGTCGTATGATGGAAGGCCGCCGCTATTCCGAAGGTCTGCATCAGGCGCTGGAAGCGAAGGAACACACCCGCATCCAGAACGAGAACCAGACGCTGGCATCCATCACCTTCCAGAACTATTTCCGCCTCCACCCCAAACTGGCGGGCATGACCGGAACG
>VGDC01000080.1 GCA_016869895.1 Alphaproteobacteria bacterium | reverse complement strand
GGCGAATTCAGCCGTTTCAACCTTGTCCATAAAGCAGAGAATTACCAGATGCACATCATCGGCGAGGCACAGAATCCCGTCGAATGGTATCACTGCAAGGTCGCGGGCGAGAAATCCTATTGCACCAGTTTCTACAAGCTGGACGATGGCCTTGTGATAGAGCTGACCTTTGATGCCAGCCTGCTTCCCCAGCACGCAGAAGTGCGCGCCAAGATAAACGAAACCCTGCGCAGCTTCATTTACTTCAAGCAGTCACGCTGAGATAAGCCTATACAATAATATGTGGTTTTCAAGGAAGCGGCGGAGGAGGGGGCGGCGGCGTATTCACATCACCATCCGGCTTCTGGGAAAGGCTGGTCGTGCGCTTGAGGGCTTCTTCCTCATTCACCACCGCGTCTTCCTTCGCCAGTGCCTCACGCACCAGTTTCTCCAGTTTACGACGCTGTTTGTACTTGTGGTAGAGCACATAAGCCCCCACCAGCAGCGCCGCGCCGATGATGAATTTTCCAGCCAGCAACAGCACGAACTGTTTGGCGGTCTCGGAATTCTCACCCAAAACATATCCCACCACCAGCAACGCACCCATCCACAAACCGCCACCGAGACCGGTATAGAATGCGAAGCGCGCGATATTCATGCGCGCAAGACCCGCAGGGAAAGAAATGAAGTGGCGAACGCCGGGCAACAATCTTCCGGTAAACGTCGAAATATTGCCATGTTCTTCAAAAAACGCTTCCATTTTGAGCAATTTTGCTTCGGTTATGAAGAAGAATTTGCGATATTTTAGCAATAAATTGCGACCAAAACGCAAGGCTATCCAATAGTTTAGTGAAGCTCCGCCGATGCTGCCGGCGGTGGCAGCGACCATCACAATCCACGCGTTCATCACCCCTTGGCTGACGAGGTAGCCAGCAGGAATCATGGTGATTTCGGCGGGGATGGGGAGGAACGAGCTTTCAATGAACGTCATGATGAAAATCCCCACATAACCGAGGTCTTCAACGAATTGGACGATGGCATCGATGATAGTCGTTATCATGTCTGTCTCAAAATGCACGCATAGGAGAAAGCCAGTGCGAATGGTGGCATAAGATGGCTTGAAAATAGGCGACTTCGGGATACAACTCAAGCCTTAATGAACTCTATTCTTGTAAAAAACCTGATTATCCCTTAAGCCTATCGCCCATAACCCCAGACAAGGAGAATGTCATGAGTATTGTCAAGGAATTCAGAGAATTCGCCGTTCGCGGCAATGTGGTCGATATGGCTGTCGGTATCATCATCGGCGCAGCTTTCGGCAAAATCGTCACCTCGCTGGTCGAGGATGTGATCATGCCTCCTATCGGCCTTGCCATCGGCGGTGTGGATTTCAGCGACCTTGCCGTCACCCTGAAAGACGCGACCGAGACCGACCCTGCGGTTCTGCTGCGGTATGGCCAGTTCATCCAGATCTCCTTCAACTTCATCATCGTGGCTTTCGCGGTGTTCATGCTCGTCAAAGGCATCAACTATCTGCGCCGTAAAGAGGTCGAAAAGCCATCCGCACCCGCAGCACCCACGAAAGAAGAAGTGCTGCTGACTGAAATCCGCGACCTGCTGAAAGCGCAGAATGGCCGCTGAGTTCCACCTGCGACCCGCGACATTAGATGATGCCGTCACCCTTTCGGAAATCGGAAGGGTGACCTTCATCCAGAATTTCGGGCATCTTTACACCGAAAAGAATCTCAACGACTTCCTCGACGGCACCTATATGCCCCGCCTTCAGGCCGATGAGATCGCCTATCCTGAGAATCACATCATGCTCGCCTGTGTGGGCGAGAAGGTGGTGGGATACGCGAAATCCGGCCCCAATAAACTCCCCATCGAAAACCCGCCACAGCCTGCCTATGAGCTACACCGCATCTACCTATTGCCTGAAGCGCAAGGATTGGGGGCGGGGGCAGCATTGCTGAAAGATGCGCTGGATTATTTCGCCCGAAAACAGGCCGCCAGTGTCTATATCGGCGTATGGGCGGAGAACCATAACGCGCAGGCGTTCTATCGCAAATATGGTTTCGAGCCGGTCGGCCAGTATCACTTCATGGTGGGAACGCAGGCGGATGAAGAGTTGATATTGCAGATGCAACTCTGGTCTCCTGCGAAATAACGTGCTATCATCGCGTGAAAATCGCAGGTGAACCCCATGGACGACAAGAAGAAAGAGCATCTCGAAGCTTCCTATGAGCAGGTCGTGTCGCTGTATGACGCGGCGGATGCGCTCATCGCCAGTGTGAAGGCCGCGCCGGAGGATTCACAGGAAGCGCAATACCGCATGGTCGCGCCACTGGTGGAACAGCTGGAATCCAGCGCAGACATCCTGACCGAAGAATATATCCATCTGGCCGAGAATGATTCGGGCGTGCCCTGCGCGCGCAGCCGCAAGGTCGTGGAATCCACCCTTCGCAAGACCGTGACGGCCATCGACGCTTTCTTCAAATCCGCCGCCGAGAACCATCGCGCCGAGCTGAACGGCATCTTCGGGGCAGTGCTGCCGCTGGTGCAAAGCGCGAAACAGCAGCTGTTCAAGGCCATCGGCGCGTTCAGCCAGCTTATCGACCTGTCGCTTGGACGCATCCTCAGCAAGACGGATGTGGAACGCCTAAAGGCGGAAGAGCCGAAAGTGGCGGCGATGCTCGACCGCGTCGCTAAAGAGAACTCCCAAGGCCGCAACTGATTGAACGACAGGAAAGCAAAAAGCCGCCCCATTTGCATGGAGCGGCTTTTTTTGTTTTAGAAACTAAGCTTATACGCTGTAGTAGTTCTGGAATTCGACGGGCGAGGGGGTCATTTCCCAAGCCAGCACTTCTTCCAGTTTCAGGGCGATATAAGCATCGATCTGGTCGTCGCTGAACACATCGCCTTTCTTCAGGAAGTCACGGCCTTTATCGAGGGCTTCCAATGCGTCACGCAGCGAACGGCAGACGGTCGGAATGTCCTTCAGTTCTTCCGGTGGAAGGTCGTACAGGTTCTTGTCCATCGCATCGCCGGGGTGGATTTTGTTCTCGATACCGTCCAGACCCGCCATCAGCATCGCTGCGAAAGCGAGGTATGGGTTGGCGGTGGGGTCAGGGAAGCGCACTTCGATGCGCTTCGCTTTGGGCGAAGCCACATGCGGGATGCGGATGGAAGCGGAGCGGTTGCGCGCCGAATAGGCGAGCAGAACGGGTGCTTCATAACCGGGTACGAGACGCTTGTAGCTGTTGGTGGACGCGTTGGTGAAAGCGTTCAAGATTTTCGCATGTTTGATGATACCGCCGATGTAGTACAGGCAGGTTTCGGACAGGTCAGCATAGCCGTTGCCCGCGAAGAGGGGCTTGCCATCTTTCCAGAGGGACTGGTGGACGTGCATGCCGGAGCCGTTGTCGCCTTTGATGGGCTTGGGCATGAAGGTCGCGGTTTTGCCGTAAGCATGGGCGACGTTGTGCACGACGTATTTGTATTTCTGCACGTTATCCGCTGTTTTGATGAGCGTGTCGAATTCGGTGCCGAGTTCGCACTGGGAAGGCGCGACCTCATGGTGGTGCAGCACAGGAACCATGCCTACTTCACCCATGATGCTCAGCATTTCACCGCGGATGTCGTTGAGCACGTCCACGGGCTGCACGGGGAAATAGCCGCCTTTCACGCCGGGGCGGTGCGCTTTGTTGCCAGCGGTGTATTCTTTGTTCGTGTTCCAAGGGCTTTCCTCGGAATCGATGCTGACGGAAGAACCGCTCATATCGACTTTATAGCGCACATCATCGAACACGAAGAATTCCAGCTCTGGGCCGAAATAAGCGGTGTCAGCGATGCCGGTGTAGTTCAGGTATGCTTCGGCGCGTTTCGCGGTCGAGCGTGGGTCGCGGCTGTAGCCCTGACCGGTCGCTGGCTCAATAACGTTGCAGAAGATGACCAAGGTCGGCTGCGCGGTGAACGGGTCGATGAACGCGGAAGATGCGTCCGGCATCAGGATCATGTCGGATTCGTTGATGGTTTTCCAACCGGCGATGGACGAACCGTCGAACATCACGCCATCTTCGAAGATGCCTTCATCGACTTTCGAGGCGATATAGGTGGTGTGCTGGGCTTTGCCGCGCGGGTCGGTGAAGCGGAAATCGACGAATTCGATTTCGCTGTCGCGGATGAGGTCAAAGACTTTAGAAACGTCAGACATGGATAATCCTTTGAAATGATAAGTGAGAAGTATGAGTTAATAGGTTGATAATAAATTAAAGCGCGCTATTCCCGCGTTCACCCGTGCGGATGCGGATGGCATCTTCGATGGGGGAGATGAAAATCTTGCCGTCGCCGATGCGCCCCGTATGCGCTGCTTGGATGATGGCCTCGACGGTGCGTTCCACCAGTTGATCCTCCAGCACGATTTCGATTTTGATTTTCGGCAGGAAATCCACGACATATTCGGCGCCACGATACAGCTCGGTATGGCCTTTCTGGCGGCCGAAACCTTTGATTTCCGTGATGGTGATGCCTTGCAGACCGACCTCTTGCAACGCTTCCTTCACTTCATCCAGTTTGAAAGGCTTGATGATGGCTTCGATTTTTTTCATGTGGGTTTCCCGTTGTGCAATGTTGCGTCTGTAATAGCACAAGCCGTGCCAAAATGATTGTTAAGCAATATCAATAGATTGAGAATCTCGAGACTGCGGCGCGGCGCAGATATGCCTCATTTTTAAGCAGCAGAGTGCCTGAATTTTGCGCAAACCGGATATGCAGGGTGGATTAATTCATCAGGGAGCACGGTAAATCACTTGACGAATCCCTGTGAGATTGGGTAAACACATTACTCCAATTCGCTTTGGATATCTTCTGTGGCGGGTGTAGCTCAATTGGTTAGAGCGCCAGATTGTGATTCTGGAGGTCGCCGGTTCGATTCCGGTCACTCGCCCCACTCCTTATTCTTCCTTCAACTGCTGCTCTATCATCCTGCGTAAGGGTATCCCTTCCGGCAGCATCGGCAGCAATGCGCGCATCCTCTCTCGCGCGCCCTCTTTGTCCCCCGCCTGCATCCGCTCCAAAGCCAGCATGAACGCGGGGTCAGGATTGTCCGGCATGAGCTTGGCGGCAATCTCGAAGGCCTGCCGCGCGCCCTCGGTGATTTGACCATCCGCTGCCATCATCTGTGCCTTACCATACATCAAAATCAGCTCCGGCTGCCCTTCGGAGTGTTTCACCGCTTCTTTCAAGGCCGTAGCCGCCTTGGCGTATTGCTCGGTTTGGATATACGCCGCGCCGAGTGCTGCGTAATGCTCTGCGCCTGCTTCGCTGGCCGTTTCCTTCTCTAGCTTCGTCAACTGCGCCAGCAAGTCGGTATGCTCTTGCTTCTGCTGCGCGATTTCATTCACCTGAAAGGGTGAGCCGACGGAAAGATAGAGTGCGACGGACAGGAAAAACACCACCAACACCGATGCCACCGCTTTATCACGATGCGTAGTCGATTTCAGCCACGGAAGGGCTATCCAGACCGTCACGGCGAGGATGATAGCGGCGCAGATAAGGAGAGGGATATAAACCGCCATCACGCCACCTGCTTATCGCGCCGGAAATAGCGCGCGAAAACGAATCCACCGAGGATGAGGAAGCCCAAGGGAGCGAACCAAAGCGGCGCTGTCCGTGAAGCGACGGGTGGGCGCATAAGAATCGCATCGCCATAACGCTCTGCAAAGAATATCAGGATTTGCGGTTTCTCCTCGCCCGCCGCGATTTTGCTGCGCACGAGAGCACGCATGTCGGATGCCAGCGCAGCGTTAGAATCGGCGATGGTCTGCCCATCACACACTTCGCAGCGGAGTTCACGGAACAATTCCCGCGCCTGCGCTTCCTGCGTGGCATCCGCCAACGGCACATCAGGCGATAAGGTCTGCGCGAGTGCCATATAGGGCAGAAGGCAGAACATCAGGAGCAGCTTCTTCATGGGACTTTTTCACCCCTCAACTCCGCCAAGATGGGGTCGAAGCGCGATTCTAAGATTTCGCGGGTCAATGCACCGCGATATATCGCCGCGATTTTACCGTCGCCGGAAATCAGGTAGGTTTCGGGCACACCCGTCAAACCGAGCGCAATCGACGCTTCACCTTTTTCATCGGAACCAACGGCGGCATAGATATTCCCATAAGAGTTCAGAAAACGCTGCGTGTCCTCCGGTGCATCCTTCCAAGCGATGCCGTAAATGGGAATCACCCGCTCTTGGGCGTAATCGCGCAGAATGCTGTGCTCCATCTTGCAGGGGCCACACCAGCTTGCCATGACATTCAGCAGCTTTGGCCTTCCGGTGAACTCGGCTTGCGTGAGCTTTTCATCGGGTTTACCCAGAATCGGGGCGGAAAAAGCGGGCAGGGGCTTTCCGAACATCGGATCAGCGTGAATAATGCGCGCCTTCGGAGCTTCCTCTGTGCCCTTCGCCGCCTCATCCGCAGAAAGCTGGTATGCCAGCCCACCCGCCAAAGCAGCGAAAAGCACCAGCGGCAAGAAGCGCGAAAAGGGAACGCCCATTTTTAGCTGCCCAATTCCTTGGCGGCTTCATCCATGGCGAGATTCAGGCGCACCAATTCATCCTGATCATTCGCGGCGGCCTTCGCGCGGCGGCGATAGACCGCATGGGCATCGTCGATGGTCGCCGTGTGCCCCAAGCCCAGAACCAGACGCCATTCTTCAAGGCTCTTTCCGCTAGCGCCACCGGGGGCAGCCGCGCCAGAAGCCGCCGCCGTGCCGTATCCCCCCAATGCTTTGGCGAGGTCGCCCACGCCATATCCCACATTGCTGCGGATATTGCGCAAGCCGAGATGCAAGGCGTAGATATTCTGTTCCACACTCACCCAGCGGTCGCAAGCCAAACGATACGTGCCATTCGCCAGCTTCAGGCGAACTACGGCAGCATTGTCATGGCCGACGCGGCGCGTGCGGGCGGGTTTATCGATGTCCTCGAAATCCGTGAGCAGCACGGCCTCTTTCACACCACCCAAGGCATTCACTTCCTCCTGCAGGAAACCGATGGCTTCAGCGGTGGTCATGCCTGCGCTGAACGAGCGGTTAATGCTTTTCTCGTATTTTTGCGTCAGTTGCTGGTCGGAAGGCCATTGGATAGGGTGGGCGAATTTCAAATCGGTCATGCATCCTGCTCGTCGGAAAGGGCGTTTTTGGGAAGATATTGTTTTTCATTGGATCGGAAATAGCCGACCGCCGCCAATATACCACCAAATCCTGTAATTACAAACCCTAGCCACAACCATGTCGCCGCAGGAACGATATATAGCCGCAGCAAGAGTGCATCGCTCCTGTCCGGCAACGGTGAAATCGCTGCATAGACATCGCGCGCCAGCGTGGAATGGATGGAGGATTCCGCCGTTTCCATGCGCCGCACGGCATAGAAGCGGGATTCTGGCTCAAGGGTGAAGCCGTCCGATGCGGTGATGCCCGTGAAGCGCAGGTTGATGGATTTCGCCGTATAATTGCCGCTTTGGCGGTCATGTATCTTGTCGTAGCTGATTTCATATCCCGCCGTCTGCTTTTTCTCTCCCGCCGCAAGCAGCATTTCCTGCTCGAAGCGACCGGCAGAAGCGAAGGTGGCCGCAATGGCGAAAATCGCCAAGCCCCCATGCGCCAGCAACATGCCATAGCTGCGCAAAGGCATGCGGCCATGATGCGCGCGCCACTCTCGGCGGCCATAGGCAAGCGTCGCACCCAGCAAAAGCACACCTGCCACGGCACAAAGAATGGCAATCGCCATGTTCGCCACTTCATCGATGAAATCCGATTGCAGCCAGATGATGCCGACGGCAAGAATCGC
>VGDC01000079.1 GCA_016869895.1 Alphaproteobacteria bacterium | reverse complement strand
GCCATAGACGGGGGTAAGCTTCAACTGGGTCAGACGCCAATCGCAGATGTAACGCACATAATTGCGGATGTCTTCCGGTGTCATGCCTTTCACGTCGCCGAGTTCGAAGGCCAGCTCGATGAACTTGTCCTCCATGTCCACCATGGTCTTGCCGACCTCGGTGATGTCATCGGCGACGGATTTGGTGACTGCTCCGGTCTCCTGCGCCCAAGCGTGATACAGCTTGATGACGGATTCGCAGTGCAGCGACTCATCGCGCACCGACCAGGTGACGATCTGCCCCATGCCTTTCATCTTGTTGTGGCGGGGGAAGTTCAGCAGCATCGCGAAGCTGGCGAAGAGCGCCATGCCTTCGGTGAACGCGCCGAACATGGCGAGGGTGCGCGCCACGTCGCCGCAGGTCTCGGTGCCGAAGCTCTTCATATAGTCGGATTTCGCGCGCATCGCACCGTATTCCTTGAAGGCGGCGAATTCCGTGTTGGGCATGCCCAGCGTCTTCAAGAGCAACGCATAAGCATCGATATGCACCGTTTCCATATTGGTGAAAGCGGCCATCATCATCTGCACTTCCAGCGGCTGGAAGATGGGGATGTAACGCTTGAAGTAGTTATCGCTTACTTCGATGTCGGACTGGGTGAAGAAGCGGAAAATCTGGGTCAACAGGTTGCGCTCCTGCTCGGAGAGCTTGTCGCCCTGCCAGTCCTTAACATCTTCGCCGAGGGGCACTTCCTCGCCGATCCAGTGCACCTGCTGCTGGCGTTTCCATGCTTCATACGCCCATGGATAACGGTCGATATTATAGGTGCCGGAGGTCTCCAGCAGGCCGACCAGCTTCTTGCCTTGCAGCTCGAAAGGGTTGGCTGCGCCGAAATCGGCTTTGTTATTGGTGTTCAAGATAAGCGACATGGTTGTTCCTTTGTTGTTTTGCCCCGTGACTTTTTCCTAAAAATCACATGGGCGATGCTCCGCTGGCTCAAGGCTGGCGAAGCCTGCTGGCTTCGCTCACGTTCCCATCACTGGCAAGCCAAGCATTCTTCGTAATCGGTTTTCTGTTCGACTTTCAGGCTATCGCCTTCCGCCTTGCCTTTGCCACCGGCGTATTCCGCGCGCTGGATGGATTTGGAACGGCAGTAATACAGGCTTTTCACGCCCAGTTCCCACGCTTTCCAGTGCAGCATCAGCAAGTCCCACTTGTCCACATCGGCGGGCAGGAAGAGGTTGATGGACTGACCTTGGCAGATGTAAGGCGAGCGGTCACCCGCGAATTCGACAATCCAGCGCTGGTCGATCTCGAAGGCGGTTTTGAAGGTGTCCTTCTCGTCCTGCGTGAGGAAGTCGAGGTGGAGCACCGAACCTTCGTTCTCCATGATGGTCTGCCAGACTTCATCGGTGTTCTTGCCTTTGGTCTCCAGCAGGGCTTCGAGGTGGATGTTCTTCACCGAGAAGTTGCCCGACAGCGTCTTATGGGTATAGACGTTGGCGGGGATAGGCTCGATGCATGCGCTGGTGCCACCGCAGATGATGCTGATGGAAGCGGTGGGGGCGATGGCGAGTTTGTGGGAGAAGCGGGCTTTCACGCCGCGTTCCGCCGCATCGGGGCAAGCGCCACGCTCTTCCGCCAATGCCACGGATGCGGCATCCGCTTCACGGCGCAGATGCTTGAACATGCGCATATTGGCGGATTTCGCCATGGCGGATTCAAAGGGGATACCCTTGGATTGCAGGTAAGAGTGGAAGCCCATCAGGCCGAGACCCACGGAACGCTCGCGCATCGCGGCATATTTCGCGCGTGTCATGCCGTCCGGTGCTTCATCGATGAAGGCTTGCAACACGTTGTCGAGGAAGCGCATCACATCAGCGATGATGGTGGGGTGGGTGTTCCACTGATCCCACGTCTCGGCGTTCATGGAGGACAGGCAGCATACGGCGGTGCGGTCTTTGCCCAGATGGTCAGGGCCGGTGTGCAGCAGGATTTCCGAGCACAGGTTCGACATGCGCACTTTCAGGCCGAGGTCGCGCTGGTGCTTGGGCATGCGCGCATTGGCGGTGTCGGTGAAGATGAGGTAGGGCTCACCCGTCTGCAAACGCATTTCCACGATTTTCTGGAAGAGTTTGCGGGCATTCACCTTGCGGATGACTTCGTTGGTCTTCGGGCTGCGCAGGCCGAAATCGATGTCGGCGCGCACGGCTTCCATGAATTCATCGGTGATGTTGATGCCGTGGTGCAGGTTCAGGCTCTTGCGGTTGAAATCGCCGGAAGCCTTGCGGAGTTCAAGGAATTCTTCGATCTCCGGATGGAAGATGTCGAGGTACACCGCCGCAGAACCACGGCGCAGTGAACCTTGCGAAATCGCCAGCGTCAGCGAATCCATCACGCGGATGAAGGGGATGATGCCGGAGGTCTTGCCCGCGCGGCCTATGTCTTCACCGATGGAGCGCACGAAGCCCCAATAAGTGCCGATGCCGCCGCCGTTGGAGGCGAGGAGCACGTTCTCGTTCCATGTGGTCACGATGCCGTCCAAGCTGTCGGATACGGTGTTCAGGAAGCAGGAGATGGGCAGGCCGCGTTGCGCGCCACCATTGGAGAGGATAGGGGTGGAGGGCATGAACCAGAGTTTGGAGACGTAATCATAGATGCGCTGGGCATGGTCGATGTCGTCAGCATAGGCACAAGCGACGCGACCGAACATGGACTGATAGGTTTCGCCTTCCAGCAGATAACGGTCATCAAGCGTGGCTTTGCCGAAATCAGTGAGCAAGGCATCACGCGAATGGTCGAGTTTCAGGTCTTCCACGCGGGGACGGACGGGGGGGATGGGCGCGGCGTTCGGCTCATCACGGAACAGCGGCAACGCCTGCTGGGGTTCGGGCTCGGAAGGAGCGCGCAGCGGGATTTTCGCGATGGTGCGGCTGAAGTCAAAATTGACCAGATTCCCGTCTTTATCAAAGTCGTATGCCTGAAGCATCGTGTGTCACCCTCTCCCGATTTCAGGGGGCAGTGTGCCGATAGGGAAAACAGCTGCCTTTATTAGGCGCGACTTTCCCTTTCACCGGACTGCCCCGATGTGGTTTTACCTTAGTCTTTAGAACCTTTTGCCTGTCTTTGCCGCCGGAAGGAGCGCTCTCCCCATTCCATCCGGTGCTGCATAGATCACGCTTTTCGCACTAAGTGTATAACCCTGTGGATAGAGCGGATAACGCGTTGAAAACAGACGTTGAATCCTCCTGTTTGTGCTGTCTATGGTGGTGTCACCATTGGCTGCACACAAAATATAGTATGCATAAAGGGGATGCAGTCAAGAGACATTTCCGTTATAAGAATGCAGAATGAAATTCACGGAGGCAAACCTATGATTAACAATCCAAAAGCTCAGAAAATCTTTTCTGATGTGGAGAGGGCGTTCACGGAACATCCTGAATTGACGGGAGAAACTTATCTCCAGCATCTGTGGTTCACGGTGAAGATGGGGCTGCGTTTCGTGTTGGTGGCGATTCTTCTCATTCTACATGGAATCTTCCCCTTCATCTTCGTGAAGACCGCCAGCAAACAGATCGAAATCATCTACGGCATCATGAAAAGCCGCATCCCGAAGAAGCGTCTTGAGGAGCTGGATATGTTGAATTACGGTTACGGAACGGATATCTGATGCCGCTTCCCGGTTCGCGCATCGCCATCATCGGTGGAGGGTTCAGCGGCACGCTGGCTCTTGCGAATCTTGTGCGTGAGACGGACAGGCCGCTTTCCATCGAGATTTTCGATGCCAGCGGCGAAGTGGGGCAGGGGGTGGCTTACGGTACGCAGGATATTTCGCACCTGTTGAATGTGCGCGCAGACCGCATGGGGGCTTATTCCGGCGAGCCTTCCGGTTTCTGGGATTGGCTGCAAAGCGAAGGTGGCGCATTTGAAGCGAAACGCATTTGCCCCGATGCGAGAATAGCTGCCGAGAGCTTCCTGCCACGTAAATTATACGCCGTCTATTTGCAGGCGGTCTTCGCGCAGGCGGTTTTTGAAGCGCGGGAAAAAGGCGTGAAGATTCAGGTGCATCACGCGCAGGTGCTGGATGCCATTCCCCACATGGAACGCTTGCGTTTGACCGTGGAAAGCGAGGGTAACCAGCGCAAGCTCGTCTTCGATGCGGGTGTGCTGGCGACAGGAAACTTGCGTCCGCGTTCCTTCGGTTTCGAAGCGGGAATGATAGAGGGGCGCGAGGGGTACATCAGCGACATCTGGCATCCCCAGCCCGATTCGCTCTATCCCAATAAGGTTTCTACACTCCCGCAAGATAGCGAAGTGGTCATCATCGGCACGGGTTTGACGACCGTGGATGCGATTCTGACCTTGCGCAAGAACGGGTACAAAGGGCTTATCACGGCGATTTCCCGACACGGTTGGCTGCCTTTGCCCCATGCGGCGGCAAAGCCCTATCCCGCATGGGAATGGAACGAAACGCCGGAACACGCCCCCAACACGGCGATGGGATTGCTCATCCGTCTGCGCGGCGAAATCCGTAAAGCGCAGGATGAGGGCTATGACTGGCGCGCGGTGGTGGATTCCATCCGTCCGGTGACGCAGCAGTTGTGGAAACGGTTGAATGTGCGTGAGCGTCGCCGCTTCTTCCGCAAATTATTCACCGTTTGGAACATCCATCGCCACCGCATGGCGCCAGAACTTCATGCCGTGCTCGCCAAGGAGCAGGAGGCGGGAACGCTGCGCATCGTCGCGGGTAGCCTGTATTATGTAGGTTCGGAAGAAAAAGGGCTGAATGTGGCTTACCGCTTGCGCGGCGCGAACCGTCTGGAAAGCGTCCACGCCCGTCTGGTGCTCAACTGCACCGGCCCGCAATATGACATCGCCACAGGGGCTAACCGTTTGCTCGCCAACTTGCGCGACCGAGGCATCATCACCGCCGGGCCGTTGCGCACGGGTATCGAAATGGAATCGGGCAAGCGCGGCTGGCAGCAGGGTTCCGCGAAGGGCAGCGCACCGGGGATGCTCTATCCCATCGGCACATTGCTGGTGGGTGAATTGCTGGAATGCACCGCCGTGCCGGAGCTGCGTGAACGTGCAAAACAGCTTTCCATCCAGCTGCTGCAGAACCTTGGACAATAGCCGAATATCGGGTTGTCATCTATCCCTTTGGTTGTTAATGTGAGCCCGCATCTGCAACTTGAAGGAGAATAAAATGAACATCGTTAAGAATGCATTCGCCGCCGCTTTGCTTGCCACGGCATCCCTTTCCACCGCTGCTTTTGCAGCCTCTCATGATGTGGCGGGTCTTAAACTCGGCATGACCGTCGAACAGGCAGAAGCCGTCATCAAAGGTTGGGATGGCGCATATCAGGCGCAGATATTCGACGCACAGTTCGATTACACCAACGGCCAGCAGACCTTGAAGACCGACAAATTCGTCTCCGAAATCAAAGCCAATTCCACCACGGATGGCTATAAACCGAATTATACGTTGAGCTTCTCTGCGCCGCCGGAAGCGGGCAAGCTGGTCGCTATCGGCGTGCAGAACGGGTATGAACTGGGCAAAGGCCCGTCCGCCAAAGTCATGTATGACGCGCTCGTGGAAAAATACGGGAAAGAGACGCTCGATTTGTCGTTGACCGGACACCGCCGTCTGGAGTGGTTCTTCGATAATGCCGATTGCCCGAAAGACCCGAAGCAGGGCTTGCGCCTCGTCAACAATGCGCCACACCAATATGCCAAGCATTTTGAGAAAGCCACCAAATCCGCCGAGAAATGCGGTGCGCATCTGTCCTATCTCTTCCAGAGCGATCCTGTAACGCAGAGCCAAGCGGTATTGGTGGATGTGACGGAATTCAGCCGTTTGGATAAAGCCACGCAAGCCTGGCTGGATGGCCTTGAAGGCAAAGCCAAGAAAGAAATGGAAGATAACGCCAGTAAAGTGAAACCCGTTCTTTAAGCGGATGTGAATGACAAAATCCCTCCATCCGCCGATGGGGGGATTTTTGCGTCTTGTCGCTGCGTTGCGGGATATTATTGGGCAGACAAGCCGTGCCCACTATGCTAAAAACCAGTCTCTTTTAGAATATCGAATAAGGCATTCATCATGGCGACGAAAAACATACTCGATCTGGTCGGAAACACCCCGCTTGTGAAGGTGAACCACCTTGACACCGGAAAGTGCGAGCTTTACCTCAAGCTGGAAAGCCATAACCCTGGAGGTTCCATCAAGGATCGCATCGCCCTGTCGATGATCGATGCCGCCGAGAAATCCGGCAAGCTCAAGCCCGGCGGTATGCTGGTGGAAGCCACCGCAGGCAACACCGGCCTTGGCCTCGCGCTGGTCGCCAGCCAGAAGGGCTATAAGCTCACCCTCGTCATCCCCGACAAGATGAGCCAAGAAAAGATTTTCCACCTGAAAGCCCTCGGTGCGGATGTGGTGCTGACCCGTTCCGACGTGGGCAAAGGTCATCCTGAATATTATCAGGATATGGCGGAACGCATCGCCAAGGAGAATGGTGGATATTACGTCAACCAATTCGGCAATTTCGATAACCCCAAAGCCCATGAGCTGACCACCGGCCCTGAAATCTGGGAACAGATGGATCATAAGATGGACGCGTTCATCTGCGGCGTCGGTTCGGGTGGCACGTTGACGGGCGTGGGCAATTTCTTCAAGGTGAATGCCCCGCATGTGGAAATGATCATCGCGGATCCGAAGGGTTCCATCCTTGCGCCGCTCATCAACGATGGCGTGCAGGTGCAGCCCGGCAGCTGGGTCGTGGAAGGCATCGGTGAGGACTTCATCCCCGACGTCTGCGACTTAAGTCTGTGCAAGAAGGCCTATGCCATTTCGGATGCGGAAAGCGTCGCCGCCGCGCGTGAATTGCTGCGCAGCGAAGGCATCATCTGCGGTTCGTCCTCCGGCACACTGCTTGCGGCTGCTTTGAAATACTGCCATGAGCAGACCGAGCCGAAACGCGTGGTCACGCTGGTTTGCGATAGCGGCAATAAATACCTCTCCAAACTCTATAATGAACATTGGCTGGATGACCACGGCTTCGTGATACGCGAAGAGACGAATGATTTGCGCGACCTCATCACCCGCCCACACACCAAGAAATCCGCCGTCACTGTGCAGCCCGGCGATACGCTTCAGGCGGCTTACCGCAAAATGAAGATGTATGACGTGTCGCAGATGCCCGTTATGCAGGAAGGCAAGCTTATCGGCATCGTCAACGAAACGGATATCCTGCTTTCCGTGACCGGAAACGAGCGCGGATTCTCCATGTCCGTCGGTGATGCGATGGTGAAGAACCTCACCACTGTTGATGTCAAATCCCCTCCTGAAGTGCTTCTGCCTATCTTCGGGCAGGGCATGGTCGCCATCGTCGTGGACGGCGATGATTTCCTTGGCCTCGTCACCCCGATTGATCTACTTCAATACCTCCGTAAACGCATAGGACACGTATGATAGCGTACATTTTCTTCACATCACGTTGTTGTCGCTCGACAACGTCGGTGCGCACGTAGCACTGCGACGCTTATGCCCTCCTAGTCTCCCACGCCTAGTGCTGTTTTGAAAATGAATCGCTCTCTTTGAAAGATTGAATATGTCTAATAAACGCCATGATAACCCCAACTGGGGCTTTTCCACCCGCGCCATCCATGGTGGTCAGGAATTCGACCCCACGACCAACGCCGTCATCACCCCGATTTATGCGACCTCCACCTTCGCGCAGATTGCGCCCGGCGAGCATTTGGGGTTGGACTATGCGCGCAGCCATAACCCCACGCGCTTCGCCTATGAGCGTGCCGTGGCCAATCTGGAAGGCGGGAAGGGCGCATTCGCTTTCGCAT
>VGDC01000078.1 GCA_016869895.1 Alphaproteobacteria bacterium | reverse complement strand
CGTCAGGCATGGAGGCGAAATGTCTGAGAAAAAGAAGAGTGTATTAATGGGGCAAACAAGAACCGCGCGTGAATTAAGACTCACGCGCTTAGATTTCCATGAAATCGCAGCAATAACATCTACCACCCAGGAGCTTAAGTGCGCTAGTTACAACCACCCGAAAGCTTATGCACAGCTAATTGCAGTGCTTCAAACTATCATAAAATGCTAAATCTTTCAAATGCCTCGTGTAACAGCCCTTATCGTACGGAAAGCGGCACACGCAATCGCGCTATACATGATGCTTTTATCTATGAGAATATAAAGTCAGAAGCCGTTAGCGTCGCAAATGAGCCTGTCAGCTGGATGCTGAAATCGGAGTCATCATCCACAATGATGGTATTTCCACCTACGATGGAATATCCCAGCGTTGCGCCAGAGCCTGAACCTGACGTGATGCCAGTAAATCCAAGTCCTGTCAGGTCTATCTTATCTGTGCCTCGTACAAAATCAGTGATGATGTCACGAGCAGTGTCAGTCGAGTGTGTCAGGTCTGTGAATACAAAATAATCAACTCCTGATCCACCAGTGATGGAATCAGCTCCTGCTTCGCCATTCAAAACATCACTACCACCACCAGCTACAATCGTATCGTTACCTGCGCCGCTAGTGACGGTAGAGGCTGAGGCGTAGAAGGTTAAGGAATCTGCACCGGAACCAGTAATTAGGCTTAAAGTACCCGTGGGGCTGCCAGTGCCGCTTCTGGTAACCATGTTTGCGCCATCGCCGAGGTCTACTTGGCTACTATTGGTAAGGTAGGAGAGGTTGACTGTATCGTTGCCACCATAAGTCGTGATGGTAAGTGTTCCATCCGCCGTAATAGTGTTATTTCCGTTCCCGCCATCAACTATATGGCTACCAGTAGTTACGCTAATCCAGTCGTCGCCGTCACCACCATAAACAGTATTGTTACCGCCAGCGGCATTGATGCTATCATTACCATCCCCCGCAACAATCGAGTCGTTACCATTTCCTGCAAGAATAGAGTCATTGCCCGCACCGCTATTCACGGTGGATGCAGAAGCGTAGAACGCAATCGAATCTGCGCCTGAGCCCGTAGTCAGGTTCAAAGTGCCGCTAGGGCTTCCAGTACCGCTTCGGGTGACGATATTCACCCCATCGCCAAGGTCTATTTGGCTGCTGTTGGTAAGATATGAAAGGTTGACCGTATCATCGCCACCATATGCCGTGATAAGCACGGTTCCTTCGGCAGCAATCGAGTTATTCCCATTCCCACCATCAATAACGTGGCTGCCAGATCCTACGCTGATCCAGTCGTTACCTTCGCCACCGTAGACGGTATTATTGCCGTTGCCTGCGTTTATGCTGTCATTGCCATCACCCGCAACAATCGAGTCATTACCGCTACCAGAAGTGATAGTATCATTTCCTGCGCCGCTATTCACGGTGGATGCAGAAGCGTAGAAAGCTATAGAATCTGCGCTTGAGCCAGTCTTTAGATTCAATGTGCCAGTGGGGCTGCCGCTTCCGCTTCGCGTGACGGTAGCGATACCCTCGCCGAGATCAATGATGCTATTGCCAATAAGGTTATCCAGATTGACGGTATCATTTCCTTCATAGGCGTAGAGTTCAATTTCGGTGTACCAAGTAGCAACAGAATTATCACCGCTTCCCGTATCTACGTAAGAAAGACCACTATCAACGGATATAACATCATTTCCAGCACCTCCGAATATGATGTTATTGCCATTACCGCCAATGAGTGTGTCAGCCCCTGCGCCACCATAAATTTGGTCGTTGCCCGCATAGCCGTTGATGGAATCATTGCCGTCACCACCAAACATCAGGTCATTATGTGAATCGCCAATTAGCGTATCATTGCCAGTTCCGCCATGCATAGTGGATTCTTTGTCACTGAAATTGCTCAGTGAGTCATCGCCAGTTCCACCGAACATATGCGCCCAGCCGTAATCAACGGTGAGCCTGTCATTTCCGCCATCTCCATAAAGGAAATGGTGATAGTTCGTTGCATAGTAATAGGTATAGACGGTGGAGCCATTCACCACCCCCGTGGAATAGTTGGAATAGACGGAACTGATGGTGTCATTTCCTTCCCCACCACGGATAACATCGCCCCCAGCCCAGCCGGTCATGGTTTCTGCGCTTGCAGTGCCGTTGTAATGTTTGAGGTTAGTGAACATGTCATCTGGGTGCGGGAAGAGCCACGAGGTGTCATAATCACCGAACAAAGCGTATGCTTCGTTGATCTGCGGCACGTTCGGATCGATATTCCCGTTCACGTTCAGCATATCAAATAACAGCTCAAGCATTCCTTCGGACTTGAGATTATGTGTTTCAAATGCCCGCAGGATATTCGCCAATGAATCATTTAGGTTCATATTGTCGCTGACGACATCATAATACGCATTCGGTGTCAGGAATTTCATCGGCCCTTGGAAGATCAGGCGCACTGTCAGCGTATCGAAAAGCATATCCCACGCGCGGGATAGGTTGCCGGTGATGATGCCCAAGTCTGTGCCTGCACCCGGCGCACTTGCCAGTGCATCTAAATCAAGGGCAAACAACACTTCCAGTGCCTTTGCTTTTTCTGGAGAGAACGAGCCATAAACGTGCTCCGTTGAGCCTTCTGCGCCCGTCCAGCGGAAGATGATGTCTTCCACCATTTCCAACAAGTCATCTGCTGAAGCGGAGGTCACCGTATACTCTGTCAAATCCTCGACCATGCCGCGTAAGGTTGAATCCGTCTCCATAGCCTTTTGCAGCGAAACGACTTCGCCATAGCCACGCGAGAGCGGCAGAGCTAGCAATTCCTCATCCGTGCCAAACACGGTTCCCACATCGCTGATCATCTCATTGTCGAAGAAATCGATACCGAAGAACACTTCACCGATTTTCTTGTCCACCGCTGCGTTATCCGCGAAGGTGGAAAGGTGGAGAATCTGATTGCCCGCGACGGTGAGTGAGCTAGACGTAGGATTAAGCACAATCTGCTTGATGCCATGATAGGCGAGGTTTTGTAATTCACCCGTATCCGTGATGCCGTCAGAATTAGCGTCCTTCCATACCTTCAGGCTGCCCCAAACGCTATCCAGCGAGTCGATTTTACCATCGTTATTGCCACCATTCACTGTCGCATCATGGCTGGCTAGTTCCGTGAAGCCATTCGTATTCAAGTCCCCGAATAGTTCCGACACATCGTCAATCACGCCATTGCTATTGGCATCGAGCGCAAGGAATCCATCATCCGGTCCGACCCATCCGGTTTTCTCGCCAAGACTGTCACCGTTGTAATCGAAGTACACACCCGAATTAGCGGAGGAGATAAGTTCAAACCCATCGTTGTCGAGGTCAAGCACCAGCGGATCACCTACACGCACCCATGCCGCCACCACAAAATTCATTGCAGCTTGGATGGTGGAGTTGACTTGGAGTTTCATAGCACTTGAGTTTGCAAGCCACTGCCACACATCTTCGCCAAGATAATCTAGAATTGTTTCCAGACCGTCTCTATAAACGTTATTAAAGAACTCTGCATTTATAGTGTGTTCGATATTATCCAGGCCAGTAAAGGTGATAGCCATGACATTTGTAAAATCACCAAAAGCTATTTCAAGCTCTAGCTTGCTGCCATCTTGAGCATATAATACAAAATCATCGCTATAATTTGTTATTCCATGGCTATCAGTTACAATAAGTTCGTTATTCGCAAGCTTTAGCACTAATTCATCAGCTAAATCTGTTCTATTGGAAACGGTTAACGCCGTTTCGATACCCACCTGATTGTTGTGAATATCCATTATTTTTTCAGCAAGCGGTGCGCTATTTAGATCTGTGTAAATTTCATTTCCCCAGCCGAGTAAATCAGTAATTGTTGCGCCATATTCCAATGTAAATACACCGCTTACATAAGCGTGTCTGAACGCATCTAAAGTATCATTATGACCAATCGGAGCCCCTCCCTTTGTCGCCAGCGGAAAGCCATTTGCACCCATGGTAACAACAATTGAAGGGTCAATGAGTGCTTTGTAGAGATTATATGCTTCTAAGGCCGCTTGTTTCTTAAGATTATTCATCGACAGACTCATCAACTGTTAGTGCCATTTGAGTGCGCTCTTGGGGACGCGTGGCGGGGGGGGGAGTTAATTCAAATTTGACGTTCTTGTTTTCCAAGCAAGAAAAGTCAATCTTAGTATACCAAACAATTGGTTGTATGGCATATGCCTGCCTTGACAACTTATCTCTAAACAAAAGAAACCATCTGCTCTCATCTTGAGAGTCTGGCACCTCGCCAATTACGTTGTATCCTATATGTTCATCATCAAGTCCGCCGTAAGGAGGAAAAATGCATACATCGTCCCAACGGAAGTTTGTTAAATCGGCAAGATTGCCATTGTTTTTTTGAGACTTGATTGCCGCTTCTAACGATGCATTAAAGAATTTTTGCTGCGTGGTTATAGACAAACCTGATTGTAGTTTTAATGCTAGTCCTGCTAACAAAACGATAGCTAGAGCTATAAGGATTCTTTTCATGCGCTTTCCTGCCCACTCTAATTTTTCCTCACCCTACCATCTCGGTTGCATTAATCAACCGCAAATATTGTGCAATTCCGCTTGCTCTCATCTGGGTTGAACTCCGGGCCTGTCATAGCTTTGGTCCTTAGAATGTTATTTAGGGTCATTAATTCATGTGGGCATTTATATTCTACTGAATTCGAATGTCCCCCTACCCCTACCTCAAGCGCGCTAATTCATTGCTTGCACATTTGATGATTGACGTAACTTAGGGGGAGGGACATAGTGGGACATAAGACAGGGACATATCAACGGCTCGACTTTCAAGAACCGCAGTGAAACTGCCACACAGAGAAAATGGGTTCGATTCCTGTCGCCTCCACCATTTTCCTTACATTATAGCCGTTTTCAGTGTCGCATTGCATTGCAGTGTCGAATTAGGCGTTTTTCGCGTTTTGCTTCATCATTCCGTCACAATTCTGTGCTAAGTTCCCGGCATCAGGGGGCGATATGACCAAGAATTATGCAGTTTGGGAAGGCGGGGCGGAGTTCGTGGAAACTCTGCGCCAAAGCCGTGCCGAGCTGGAAGGCTTCATGCATGAGCAAGGCCCCGAAGGGCGGCAGCGCATCGCCGAGGGTTTCGCCGAATATCTGACGAAAGCCGTCGGGCGTGACCCGAACGCCCTCCCCATGGGATTGAGCGAAACGCTCGACAACGCCCGCGAGCAAGGTGGCAACAAGGTCACTGGCGCGTTGAAGGGCATCAAGAACGATTTCTACAATCTTTTTGACAAACATCCCAACCTGATGTTGACCACGGGCGGCATCGTCGGTCTGGGCGGCGGTCTGGGTTTGCTGAAGCATTATGGCCTGAATCAGGGTAGCCTCGGTGGCAAAATCACCAGTATCGGTAATATGATTTTCCAGTCGGAAAAGCTGGTGACGCTCTCCACAGGCCCCGCGCGCAAGAAGATGGAAGCGCAGGATGATTCTATCAGCGCAAGGCTGGCAGACGCATTGAACGGCAAAATCCCCGACGCTACACTGCCCGCGGATATGGATGCGGAATCCCCCGAAGGCAAAATGGTCGCCAAGAGCGGCAAGGCCTTCGGCAAGGCGTTCCAAGGCATGGTGAAGCACCGCGAGATGCTCATCGGCAATATCCTCGTGGCGGGCGAGACCTTCCAGACCGCGGGTTTCCTGACGAACGCCTATTTCGACAAGAACCGCATCGCCAGCCTTGATCCCGAAATGCACAAGAGCGAGATGGCCACGGCGAAGGGCGGGGTCATCAATACGGCGTCGAACACGCTGCTCATGGGCATGACCTATTACAGCCAATATATCTCGCCCAAGCTGCAGGGGCTGGAGAAAGATAGCCCGACCTACAAAGAGGATTTGGCGCAAGTCTGGAAGGAAGCACCGAAAGGCGCGATTTTCGCCCCGGGGCGTATCGCGGCGAAGCTGGTCGGCGCGTTGCCGGATAAAGCCCGCGCGGGATTGCCGAATCTCACCATCGCCTGTTCGTTCTTGCCGCTTCTGGGCATGGCGAAAGAGGGCGCGAAGGGGAATATCCCGCTGCAGCTGTATGGTTCATTGGCGGTGATGGCGGCGGTGGTGCTGAATTACACGGCGATCACCACAGGCAGCCGCCCCCAGAAAGTCATGAAATCGGCGGATGCGGAACAGCTGGCCAATGTGCTGGGAGAGGCCGCGAAACCCGGTATTTCGCAGAATCCTTCCATCGCCGCAGGCCAAGTGGACGAATTGAAGGATGTGCTGATGGGGCAGAGCTTCATGGCACCGGAATACGAAGGGCTCGTGGAGCAGAAACTGGCGCAGCAGCTGGGGCGGAAATTCGTGTCTGTGCGTGACCATAGCAAACCCTTGCCCATGAGCAAAGACCCCATGGTGTTGGCATCCGGCCACGCGGTGACGCAGACGGTGAGCGCGCTTGGAGCTGCTTCTGCCGATATCCAGCAGGACGGGGTGGTGCTTTCCTTCGATGCGCAGGATGCGGCGGTGAGCAAAGCGGTGCAAGCGATGTCGCATCTGACCCAGCAGGGTGAATCCCACGCCGCGAAAGCACTTGGCGCGATGGAATGGCAGCAGGCTGATGGCTCGGCCGCGCAGTTGAAAGTCTCTTTGCGCGGGCTTCCCGCATTGAAGGAAGTGGTGGCCGCGTTGAAAGCCATGCCCGATTTGGAATCCCGCTCGGTGGAAGAGCTTGGAGAGACGGTGAAGCAAGTGCTGCCCACCGTGCGCCAGCCTTCGCATGATGTCACGGTGCAGCGGGCGGCATCCCCGCAGCAAGCACGCTGAATCGCGCTTGACAGAGGCGCGCGGGGGCGACAGATTGCCTCGATCTCCTATTAATCCCCGATGATGATTGATAACCGCTTATGTTCCGGGCGCGCTTTCCCCTAGCGTTTCTTTTTCTGCTGCTCGTCGCTCCTTCGCATGCGCAGGCGGCTCCTTCGCGCGACCCTGTTTTTTATGTCTGCGCCCATCCTGATGATTGCCTGCTTTTCATGGGGCCGAACCTCTATGATGATGTCACCTCCGGCATGCGGAAGGTCGTGTTGATCTATCTGACTTCCGGTGACGCGGGAAAGCCCTTTGCAGCGGATGGCGCATCCTATCCTTTCATGCGCGAACAGGCATCGCTGGAAGCGACGGATTGGATGGCGGATATCGAAAAGGAGACGCCCCCCTCCCGCCGCGAGAGTGAAGTGGTGGAGTTGGAAGGGCAAAAGGTGGAGCGGGTGCGTTATGCGCGCACGGTGTCCTATTTCCTGCGCCTGCCCGACGGCAACTTCGAGGGGCAAGGCTTTGAAGGATACGGCCTCCAGTCGATGCGAAAACTGCAGACGAAGAAGCTGGAGGCGCTGGAAAGTATCGATAAACTAGGTGCTTACGGAGATTGGGCTGCTTTGGTCGGCGCGCTGTCTGCCATCGTCGCCGGTGAGGCGGTGGGCGAGGGGCGGATAAGCGTGCATGTGCAGGAGGTGGATGCGCGCATCAACCCCGGCGATCATGCCGACCACGGTGCAGGAGCAGAAGCGATGCTGGAAGCGCTGTCGCGCGTGCCCACAGTGCCATGTGTCAGCCTCTATCGCCATATCGGCTATGCGATTTCACACATGGAGCCGAACCTATCCGTTTTAGACCTGCAGAATAAAGCCGCGGCCTTCGCAGTGCTGAGTGCCACAGAGCGCCGATTCTCTGGGGTGCATGATTGGAATCGCGCGCATACGGTTTACCTGCCCCGCAACTACTTCGCGCTTGGGGAGATGCCTTCCG
>VGDC01000077.1 GCA_016869895.1 Alphaproteobacteria bacterium | reverse complement strand
TGCAGCTTGGGGTTCTTGGCGCGCGCGGCTTGGATTTCCGCCACCACGTTCTCATAATAATCCTGCGGGAAGTATTTCGCGGTATTGTTGTCGAAATTGTATTCGACGCGGATGCTCTCCGCCAGCAGGTAATCCACATAGGGCGCGACTTCTTGCAGGATGGGGAAGCCGCGGTTCAGCATGAGTTTGGTGTTCGGATAGGCCTGACGCAGTTCGATGATGAACTGGATGGCCGCTTCCTTCATGCCCTTGAATTCCTTGGGGTGCTCTTCTTCCATGTAGAGCACCGTGTCGATGGTGTCGAGCATGATGCCGTCGAAGCCTTTGTTCAGCACCTGTGGCACCAGCGTGTTGATGAAGTATTTCCGCCATTCCGGTTTGCGGATGTCCAGTATCATGTGTCCATCCCACAGGTCGCTTTTGCCTACGAAGAGGTTCATGCCCTTGATGGTGTCGTAATAGTCGCGGTAGGTCTCGGCCTCGGTGGTGGAGAGGTAGCCGAGGATGATTTGATCCTTGCGGCGTTGGTCTTTGAACGCGGGATAGGAATCGCTGTCGAAGGCGACGATGTCATAGCCCACGAAGCGGGAATAGGGCAGTTTGTCGGTGTAATAGACCGCCCATGTGGCGTTCTTGCCCGTCGCGGGGCGCGCCAGCACCACACCCGCGATGATGGCGAAGCTCATCAGCACGACGCTGAGAATGAGCGTGGTTTTGGACAAGGTGATGCTGCTCATGATATGGCCTCATAGGTGATGCGTAACCCCTCCGCCAGCGGTGTGGCGGGAAGGAAGGCGAGTTTCTGTTGTGCGTGGCGGTTGTCGCAATAGGAATGCAGGATTTCCCCCTCGCGCGACGGGCCGAAAAGCAGCTGGCTGCGATTGCCGCCGAGGGCGATGACCTGCTCCGCCAGTTCGCGGATGGTGATGGCCTTGCCCGTGCCGACATTGAACACGTCATGCTGGGCGTTATCCTGCTGAAGCGAATCCATCGCCGCGCGGAGCGCACTCACCACGTCTTTCACGAAAACGAAATCGCGGGATTGGCTGCCATCGCCGAAGATGGTCATCGGCTCGCCCTTCCGCGCCTTCGCCATGAAGATGCTGATGACGCCGGAATAGGGCGATTTCGGGTCTTGGCCGGGGCCATAGACGTTGAAGAAACGCATGGCGGCGTTGGGGATGCCGTGTAGGTCGGCGGCGATGCGCCCATGCACTTCGCAAGCGTATTTATCCGCGCCATAGGCGCTCAGCGGCTTCACGGGCGTGGTTTCCGCCAGCGGCAGCGCGTCGCTATCACCATACACCGCTGCCGAGGAAGCATAGACCACGGGCAGCTTGCGACCGGATTTCGCGATGGTGTGGAAAAGGTTCACCGTGCCACCGATGTTCACCGTATGGGCGCAGTGCCAATCGGTGCGGGAGCGTTCGACGGAAGCGATGGCGGCGAGGTGGAAGACGCGGTCGACCTTGGCGACCAGTGCATCGAAGATGTCAGGGGTGGTGATGTCCCCCACCACCAGTTCTGCGCCCTTGGGCAGCGCGCTCCGGTCTCCGGTGGAGAGGTCGTCGAGCACGATGACCTGCTCGCCTGCGCCAAGGAGTGCCGCAGTCAGATGCCTGCCGATGAAGCCGCAGCCGCCGGTGATGAGCGTGGTCATAATCTCGCCTTATGCTATTCAGAGGACGCACTATGCCTGAAAACCACCTGAAATGATAGAGGAAATTGCTCTTTTCCTTTAAGCGCGACCTTGTCGTGTACCACGATCCGGATCACCCACCACATCCTGCCACGATTCCTTCTTGTCGGACGTGCGGCTGGCGTAACGCTTGGCGAAGCTGCCGGGTTTGACCTCTTCTTCCGGCTGTGCGGCTTTGCGTTCCTGCAAGGCGCGGGTGGTGCGCTCGATGGTGCCGAGCGTCGCCTTGATATGGCCGACCTGCTCGCGGGTGGCGCGGAGGCGGTCTTCCAGCGATTCCGCCACTTTCTCCACATGCTTGCCGAGGCGTTCCATATGGCGGCTGGCCAGTTCGCGCTGCACGTCGGGGTTCTGCGCCAGCAAGTGGCGATGCAGCAGCGAAGGCGTGCCCTGCGCATATTCGTTCTCGGATTTCACGTTATAACCCGTGTCGGCGAAGCGCACGTCCTTGATGCTGTCGTCGCGGCGTTCCGCGCCAAGGCCACGACCGACATTCTTCAACAACGCGTTATACGCCGTCTGGAAGCTGTCCGGCACATAGCCCGTTTCCGGGTCGCGGTTCTGCCATTCGACCTTGCCGTTCTTCAGGTTCGCGTCGATTTCGCCGGGGCGGGCGATATACGCTCCGGAACGCTCGAACAGCGTCGCCAGCGACATGAACATCCCGCCGGTGGACTGGAACCCGCCTTCGCCGAGCGCGGCGAGGGTGGAGCGATCGAATGCGGAATCGTAGCGTTTCTCGGCATCCCGCGCGTTGTGCGGGTTGTATCGTTTGTCGATGGGCGCGGAATAATGTTTGCTCGGTTCGTTCAGACGCTGGATGATGCGGCCACGCACATCCGTGCCTTCATAGCGCACGAAGACGGGCAGTTCACGGCCATGTTCCTTGCGGAGCGTGGCGATGGCATCGGCGATGGACACTTCACCCGTATCACTGCGCAGGCGCAGCTGGCGGATTTTCTTGCCGACCGCGATGCTCGCATCGGATTTATGGTCGAGCAGCAGGTTCTTGATTTCGCTGTCGTCCTGAATCACCAGCGGTTTTGCATGCGGGTCTTTCGTTACCAGCAGCTTCTGCAGGTCTTTGTTCTCGCGGATGGCGTCGAGGTATTCCTTGCCGGTGCGTGTCTCCATGAAGCGCACGTTTCCGGTGTTGTAGAGGTCTTTCAGGAATTCCAGACGATCCATCGTCTTGGGGTAATCCTCGCCGGTGCGGGTGGGCGGTTCATAGGTTATGCCCGTGGCGCGGCCTTCCGCATCCAGTCGGAAAATGTCCTTCGGCGTCAGCGGGGTGGAGGAGAAGAGGAACTCCGCCAGCACCATATCGGTGAGCACGGGGGTCTCTACTTTCAATTCCGCCAAGTCCTTCACCGTGCCCAGCAGCCCCACATCCTTATGGTTCGGCAGGCTTTCATTGGCGAAGAGCAGGGTCAAGAGCGTGCTAGTGTCATAGACGACATAGGGCGCTTCGGGGCGTGGGCGCGTGCCGGTGTTCAACTCGCTCAGGCGGTTCGCCCAGCGTTCCGGCTCGGCCAGCATCGGCGAGGCATCGAAGGTGATTTTGCCGCTGTCGGTCAGGCGCACGTCGGATACACCGCCTTCATCCTCAAGGATTTTCAGCGTGGTCAGTGCATTGCTCTGGAAGGTGTCGCGCACCAATGCCGATGCATCGCGCACTTGCAAGCGTTTGTGGTCGTCATCCAGCTTCACTGCACCGTCGATGAGTTCGCGGCTGAACACGAGCGAGCGGTTCAATTCGCGGGTATCATCCCAGAGTTTATCGATGCTGCCGGAGAGTTGGTTCGCCAGCTGGAACGCCTGATATTCATTGGGTTCCTGCGCCTTGGCGATGAAGGTGTCGATGGCTTTCAGGTTCTTGAGCGCGGCGGCTTCCACGTCCTTCTCGTCCATGTTCTGATAACCGTTGAAGTTATCGGAATCGACGGGGTACACCTTCTTCAACCAGCGGCGGGCATCGGCCTCGTGCTGGTCGGCGTGCTGAGGGTCTTCGGCCATCTGGGTGACATAATAGGTCGCCACGGTCTTGGCAAGGCTTTCGGCGCGGCTCGTCGCCCCTTCGCTGAAGCCGAGCATGCGTTTCTGCACGTCCACCACGCCAGAGCGCACGCGTTCACGCTTGAATTCCAGCTTCTCAAGTCCATCGGCATAGCCACGCACCGTGTCCATCAGCGGCTTCGCCACTTCGGCGGTCACGGGCAGTTTGCCGAGGCCTTGCTGGTGGCGCAACGTGTCTTCCATGAGCAGCAGGCTCGCCACATCGCCGAACAGGCCATGCGCGCCGCGCTCGAAGCGGAATTCCAGTTCTTTGTCCAGCAAGCCGTTGAGTTCTTTATTGAACTTGCCCATCAGCGGCTCGTTCTTCTCCGCCCATTCCACCAGCTTGCCCGCCTGTTTCAGGTATTCGGCGGGGTTGTCGTGATGCGCGGTCAGCATCGCGTCGGATTGGGTCAGATCGCGCAAACTATCCAATAGCGGGCTGATATGGACGGATTGCATATGCTCCGCCAGACCACGCAATTCCGTGGTATAGCCCGTGTCCTGCAACGGCTCCACCGCAGGCGGCGTCAGCGTGATGCGGTCGAGCCGCAGCTTCACATCGCCGGCGGGAACATGCTCCAACCCGCCCAGTTTGCTCAGCTGATAGCGCAAGCCCGTATGGTTGATTTTGCGGATTTCCGCGATGGTCTTCAAGCTGCTCTGGTCGAGATCGACGGTGTTCTTCTCCGTCGCCACGATGTTCGGCTCGGATTTGTCGAAGGGCAAGGATTTGTGCTGCTTGTCGGAGAGCCAGACATCCCCGTCACGCCCGAAATAGACGCTTTCCACCGTGTCGGCCAGCAGGGCTTTTTGCAGCACTTGCAGGTGTTCCGGCGCGGGGTTCGGCTTCACACGGCTGTTATTGGCTTTCACCGCCGCTTTGCGCTCACCGATTTCTTGCGACCAGTGGAACGGGTCGTTCATCAGCGTGTCGAGCGGGATGCTGATTTTATCCTTCTCCGCCGTGAAGGCGATATGGGACGATTCAAGGATTTCCAACGTATCCAATGGCACGCCGTCATGGAATTTCAGGGTCACCTGCTCTTTGGTGATTTCCGTTTCTTGGCTATAGATGCCCGGCAGGTTGTTCATCCGGTGCAGCAGCCAGCTTGCATCACGCAGCGGCAGGTTGATGTCGCGGAAGTTCTCGACCGTTCCTTCGATGAGATAAGACGCATTCTTCTCGTCGAAATGCACGATGCCGCCGCCGGGGAGTTCTGCGGGAAGGTTCGTGGTGTCCACGCCCATCTGGGTGGCCACCGTCTCCAGCAGGTCTTTGCGCACTTCCATCAGCACGTTGTATTTATTGCCCAGCTTCACATAGGTCACCGGCTCGCGTGATACTTTGCCGTCATCGTCCTGCGGCTCTTCGCCGAAGGCTTCGGGCACTTCGCGGGTGGTGGAATGCACGCCCGGCACCGCGCCGACCTTCATCAGGAAGTCCAGATGGGTCTTCACGCTTTCCGCCAATGCCTCACCTGCGCCTTCCGGCACGGGCAGCTTGGTCAGGAATTTCACTTCGCCGAAGCGGCCATGCTGGCCTTTCAGGGTGATGCCGTCTTCATCGAGGATGACGCGCCCCACGCGGTTCTCGTCGCCCAAGGCCTGAATCAGGCGCAGGCTTTCTTCCAAGGCTTCAGGATGCGCTTTCAGGAACGGCGTGCACGGGCGGAGCGAACCGATGGCGAGGTTCTCCAGCGTCACGGTGCTGCCGTCTTTACGCTTGATGGTCAGGTCGAGCATGCTGCTGCTGTCGAACGGCACCGCGCTGACGATGGCATCCAACCCATCCATATCCTGATAGGTCAGGGTCTTCTTGATGAGACCCACATGGCGCGCCTGTTTATAGTATTCCTTCTTGATGGGCGTGGATTCGCGCTTGGGCAGCGGCTTGTCCTTCTCGCGGCCCATCAGGCGCACGCTGGTCTCGTCCATCGAGCGGATGCCCACATAGGCTTTCGCGCGGGGGTTACGCTCGCCGACCTTCTCGAATGCCTCGAAGAAGGGTTTCAGGCCTTCCGTGCCTTCGGGGAAGGTCAGTACGATATCGCCGTTCTCATGGTCGGTGACAGCGCGGCCTTCCTTGATGGCGCGCTGCACCACATTCTGCCACAGCCCGCGCATGCTGATGTCGTCGGTCAGCGCGGTCTTGGTTTTGCTCAAAGCCCCCAGTTCCGCCAGTTTGCTGCGGGGTTTCTCCTTGGCGAAGAACTCCAGCTGATCCGCCAGCAGATACACCAGCGGGCCCACGTCGGAAAGCGCGTCATGGGCGGAATCATCCTGCGCGAAGGCCACGCCGTAATCGCGCGGGGCGACATGCTGCAAACGCTGCGACGGGCCGAAGCCTTTATGCACCATCGCCGCATGCATGAGGCAGCGGTATTCGGCGGGGTTGGTTAGGGTGGACGGCAGCAAGTCTTGCGCGGTCACGCCGTTGCCCAGCTCCGTATCGGGGTGGTGGCCGAGGGCTTTCAGCAGCGGTGCGCGCACCTCTTCCTGCCATTTATCCCACGACTCGGCGGGAATGTTCAGGCGTGGTTCGGGGTTGCCGACGCTGGCTTCCAGCACATCGGAGAAATGCCGCACCAGCACGGGCATATCGAACGGCGCGTTATACGCCGCGGGCGTGTGATCCACCAACAGTTTCGCCAGTTTCGGGGCGATTTCATAGAAAGGCTTCGCATCCTGCGGAATCGCACCCGTGCGCATACCCGTGATAGGGCCGGTGATGCTGTCGCGCGAGAAGGTCGTGCCCGTCACTGCCAATGCATCGGCGGTGATGGTGTATTCATAGGTCTTGCGGTCGTATTCCGGCTTTTCCGTCGCTTTTTCCCACCCGAAATAGGACGGGCTGACGGGCAGGATAGGCTGGTTATATTCGCGCGGCGCATAGTTGCCGTTGGTGCGCTGCATGCCGGTGATCATCGCCACCTGCGTCAGGCCGTTGGCTTTGCCCGCGCTGTCTGCGCCCGCATCAAGGCCGGTGGTTTCGGTGTCCAGCACCGCCACGTTGGAATCGAACAACGCTTTCAGCGCCTTCTGCGCGCCCGCATCGTTCTCGTCCTTCAACGCCTGAATCTTGCGCGGCAGGGAGGCCATCTTGTCTTTTTCGGTCGCGCGGATCTCTTCGCGCTTCTCTTTCAGGTCGTTAGAGCGGCCTTCGAGGTCTTCCTTGGGGATTTCCTTGCCGAGGCGGCGCACATTGGCGATGTCGCTGACGGTGAAGGTCACGCGTGGTTCGCCGTTGAACTCCTTCACGACCGGATCGACGACCATATCCATCGCTTCGTCGCGGCGGGTGGGCGAGGTGAGCACGTTGCCCAGCGTGCTTCCCACGCCACGGAACAGCACACCGCCGTGGACGGCATCCTGCTTGGTTTCATTCGCCGCATCGCCGAGTGCGAACTGGATGTGTTCCTTGCTGGCGCCCACGCGTTTGATGCTGCGCACCTGCACGTTCTCGACCAAGTAGAGCGGGCGGCGGAGCATCTGTCCGAAAGGCTCCATCCGCGCATAGGCGTTCTGGAACGCGGTGGATTCCAATTCCGGCAGGGTGAGTTTGTCGAGGTAGCGCACCGTCCGGCTGGCCTGCGCCGATTCCACATGGGGCGCGAGGTGCGAATCGATGAAGGCACGCACGGAGTCCTTGTCGGCTTCCTTGATGGTCATGCCCGCCGCCATCGCGTGGCCGCCGATTTTATAGACGGATTTCATGCCGCTGGCGAGGATAGGCTCAACCGCGTGATCGAAGAAATCCACGCCTTCCGCCGAGCGCACGGAATAGGTGGTGCGTTTCTCGCCGGTGGCCTCGTCGGTGTAGCTGTGTCCCACGGCGGTCGGCAGGTTATATTTCTCTTTCAGTCGCCCCGCCACGATGCCGATGACCCCTGCATGCCACTGGTCATCCTCGACCATCAGGAAATGGGCGTTGGGGTGTTCTTTCAGGTAAGCATCGGCCTTCGCTTCCGCATCCTTGGTGATGGATTCGGTGATGAGCTTGCGCTCTTCGTTCGCGGCCTTGATTTTCTTGGCAAGCGGCGCGGCTTCCTCTTCGGTGCGCGCCATCAGCAGGCGCATGCCCACCATCGGGTCGCC
>VGDC01000076.1 GCA_016869895.1 Alphaproteobacteria bacterium | reverse complement strand
TGCCGCGCGCCTGCGCGGTGCCCAGAGGCAGGCGGTAGACCTTGAGTTTATATACCTTGCCCGTGGTGGAGAAGAACAACATGGGCGTGTGGGTGTTGGTGACGATGACTTCGCGGGTCTCGTCCTCATCGCGCATGGACATGCCCGAACGGCCTTTGCCACCGCGACGCTGCGCGCGGTAGGTGGAAAGCGGCACGCGCTTGATGTATCCACCGACCGTGATGGTCACGACCATATCCTCTTTCTGTATGAGGTCTTCCATATCGCGTTCGAATTCGCTTTCCTCGATGGCGGTGCGGCGCGGCACGGCGAACTGGGCTTTCGCCTCCAGCAGCTCTTCCTTCAGCAGCGCCATCAGCACGCTGCGCGAGCCGAGGATTTCGAGGTAACGCTTGATTTCCGTCGCCAGACCGCCGAGTTCTTCGTCGATCTTGTCGCGCTCAAGGCCGGTCAAGCGCTGCAAGCGCAGGTCGAGGATGGCGCGGGCTTGGACTTCGGTGAAGCGGATTTGACCGCCGACGATTTCGTTGCCGGAATCATCCACCAAATCGAGCAAGGCTTGCACGTCGCCCGCGCTCCAGCTACGGTTCATCAGGCCTTCGCGGGCTTCCACGGGGTCTTTCGCCGCGCGGATGACGCGGATGATTTCGTCGATGTTCGCGACCGCGATGGCGAGACCAATCAACACATGGGCGCGGTCACGGGATTTATTGAGCAGATACAAGGTACGGCGCGCGATGACTTCTTCGCGGAACTCCAGGAACGCCACGATGACGTCCTTGATGTTCATCAGGCGCGGGCGGCCATGGTCAAGCGCCAGCATGTTCACGCCGAAGCTGGTCTGCAGCGGGGTGAAGGCATAGAGCTGGTTGAGGATGACCTCGCCCATCGCATCGCGCTTGATTTCCACGACCACGCGCACACCGGATTTGTCCGATTCGTCGCGCAGGTCGGAGATACCCTCGATTTTCTTCTCGCGCACCAATTCGGCGATGCGCTCGATCATGCGGGCTTTGTTCACCTGATAGGGGATTTCGGTGATGATGATGGCTTCGCGGCCCTTCGCATCGACTTCCACTTCGGCTTTACCGCGCATGACGACCGAGCCACGCCCCGTGTGCAGCGCGGAATGCGCGCCGGTGCGACCGAGGATGATGCCTCCTGTGGGGAAATCGGGGCCGGGGCAGACGGTCATGATTTCGTCGATGGTGGTTTCGGGGTTGTCGATGACCATGCAGGTCGCATCGATGACTTCGCCGAGGTTATGCGGCGGGATGTTGGTGGCCATACCGACCGCGATACCGCCCGCGCCGTTCACCAGCAGGTTGGGGTAAGCGGCGGGCAGCACGCGCGGCTCTTTCTCGGAGCCGTCATAGTTGTCCTGCCAGTCCACGGTGTCTTTGTCGATGTCGTTGAGCAGCGCATGGGCGGCTTTGGCGAGGCGGGATTCGGTGTAACGCATCGCCGCCGCTTTATCACCGTCCATCGACCCGAAGTTACCCTGACCATCGACCAGCGGTAGGCTCATGGAGAAACCCTGCGCCAGACGCACCAGTGCGTCATAAATGGCGCTGTCGCCATGCGGGTGGAATTTACCCATCACGTCACCGACGATACGCGCCGATTTCTTGTAAGGGCGGTTCCAGTCGCAGCCCAGCTCCAACATGCCGTAAAGAATGCGGCGGTGCACGGGTTTCAGACCATCGCGCGCATCAGGGATGGCGCGGGACACGATGACGCTCATCGCGTAATCGAGGTATGACTTCCGCATCTCCTCTTCGATGGAGATGGCGGGGCTTGGCGTGTTCTGGGGAGGCAGGGGGGCGGATGCGTCGCTCACGGGCTTCTACTCTCTCTTTGCGGTGGTTTTATTGAACCATGGTTTTTCCTGTCGGAAGTTGTACCAGACCCCCACCCCACGGGCAACGATTTTCGGCGTTTTTGCGTTGATTTCCTGTGGATAACTCTGGATTCCACGCAAAAGAAACGCCCTTGTTTCAGGATTGGCTTGAAGGCCAAAACGAAACAAGGGCGTTTCCATCATGCGAAGTCGGAGTTGCGAGACGGGCGGTAGCCAGCGGGGTCGACGGAAGACATACCCTGCAGGTTCTTGGCGGTCTCGCAGTTGCAGTCACGGACGGGGCGGTTCAACACGAGGTTGAGTGCCGTGAGCGCAGCGCAGACGAAGAGAACGACCAGGATCACCAGAATCACAGCGAACTCGGACATCACAATCACCAACCCTTTCAAAGGTCAGTCAAGCCTAGGCAGCAAGTGCGAAGGCAGATCACTCCGGTTTTGCGTTTGCAGAACCGTACTCGGTAAGAACAGGAAGTGCGGAGGCACAAACAACTGTTCAGGACAGAGAAAGAAACACGCCAATTCTAGCCCATTATTGTGACGGAATGATTACAGGCACCAAAAAGAAACACCCCCTCTGAAGAATACGGCAAGGCCGTATAAAACAAAGAGGGTGCTTCAGGCAAGTGGTCAGCCAGAGGAAAGGCTTATCACCACAGAACATCGTCGACAGAGAAACGATAGAAATCCTCATCACGACGATATTGAGGACGGTATTCCTCAGGCTTCTCTTCCTTCTGAGCTTCGTCTTCCGTTACCTGCTGCTGCCACTCTTCCTCGTAGTGCCTTTGCGGCTCTCGCACCACAGGAAGCGGAGACTTGCCCTTCTGCTGGTGTCGGTTCGTCTGCCTCAGCTCATGGCGGATCCAGAGAACCAAGAACATGAACATGATGGCAACATACACGCAGAACAGGACGTGAGCCAGAATCATCTTTCTCACCAACCCTTTCAAAGGTCAGTCGAACCTAAGCAAGCTGTGCGAAGGTATTTCACTCCGGTTTTGCTTTTGCAGAACCGTACTCGGTAAGAACAAGAGGGTGCGTTAAGGCACAATCAGGTTCAGGACAGACAAGAAAACATCCTAAGGATAACAAATAAACATGACAAAGGCGTGACAATTCATGCGAATTGGTCTTATGCGCCCTTTATGTGCCACCACCGCCCTCCACATGGCGTTTTTTCATGGAAAAACACACACTGGGAGATGAATCATGGAAAAGGCTTTTGCACATGCCCATAGCGAACATTTCATCCCCTTACGGCGGTTTCCAGCGCAGGCCGGAGACGGATGCGCAACGCCGAGAGAATGAGCGCCGCGATGAATTCGGGGATTATGTCTTCTCTCGCCAGACCCTGACGACCACCGATGAAGAGGCGCAAGCCCTGCTGGCAGGCCTGAAATTGCAGAACCGTTTTGGTGTCGAACTGCAACAACTCGACCGTCGCTCGGCTAACCGCAATGCCATTCTGCCCCAGTTGGTGGCGGAAAAACAGAAAGCCTATGTGAATACGGACATCGAGCATCTCATCGACTTGCAGAACGCCCGCACGATGGATGTGACGTCATAACCCGCGAGAGGTAGGATTTATGCCTATATCCAGCATCGGCGCGTCCACCTATGGCATCAGCGCCACCAAAACACAGGAATCCCTTTCCGCTACAGGCGGCGCGCAAAAACCCACACCCGTGGAGCGTGTGTCGCCCATCGCTACAACTTTGGAATCAAATGGCTCGCCGGAAACGTTGAACCCCGCTGACAGCGTGGTGAACCGCGCACGTGCGTTAGTCGGCTCTGAAAAGGTCGATGACGTGCTGACGGAAAGTGGGAGCATCGACTACCTTGCCCTCGCCCGCATCATTGCAGAACAACAGGAGAAGATGCAGCTTTCCGGCGAGGCGGCGAAACCTTCCACCCAGCCAGTCAATCTGGTCGATATTCTGGCCTGATTACTTCCGCAGACCCAACAAGCGCAGACGCAGGGCGTTCAGCTTGATGAAGCCTTCTGCGTCGTGCTGGTCATAGACCGCATCTTCCTCGAAGGTCACGTGCTGTTCGGAATAGAGGCTCTGTGCGGATTTGCGACCCACCACGATGGTATTGCCCTTATACAGCTTCAACCGCACCACACCATTCACGAAGGTCTGGCTCTCGTCGATAAGCGCTTGCAGCATCTTACGCTCTGGAGACCACCAATAACCGTTATAAATCAGCTCGGCATAGCGTGGCATGATGTCGTCTTTGAGGTGGGCGGCGCCACGGTCAAGGGTGATGGATTCGATGGCGCGGTGCGCCGTGAGCAGAATCGTGCCGCCTGGGGTTTCGTAAACACCACGGGACTTCATGCCCACATAGCGGTTTTCGACCAAATCAAGGCGACCGATGCCGTGCTTGCCGCCCAATTCATTGAGTTTGGTGAGCAATGCGGCGGGCGACAGCTTCTGACCGTTGACGGCGATAGGGTCGCCTTTCTCGAATTCGACTTCGATGAATTCCGGGTCGTTCGGCGCGTTCTCGGGGGAGACGCTACGCAGGAACATCTCTTCGGAATAGGGCTCCCACGGGTTTTCCAGCGCGCGGCCTTCATAGGAGATGTGCAACAGGTTGGCATCCATGGAATAAGGCGCTTCGCCGCGCTTGCCCATGGCGATGGGAATCTGATGCTTTTCGGCATATTCGATGAGTTTGGTGCGGGATGTCAAATCCCACTCGCGCCACGGTGCGATGACCTTGATGTCGGGCTTCAGGCCGTAATATCCCAGTTCGAAACGCACCTGATCGTTGCCTTTGCCGGTCGCGCCGTGGGACACGGCATCCGCGCCGACCTGCTCGGCGATTTCGATCTGGCGTTTGGCGATGAGCGGGCGGGCGATGGATGTACCCAGCAGATACACGCCTTCATAGAGCGCATTGGCACGGAACATAGGGAAGACGAAGTCCCGCACGAATTCCTCGCGCACGTCCTCGATGAAAATCTCTTTTACGCCCAGCAGCTTGGCTTTTTCGCGGGCGGGCTCAACCTCTTCGCCCTGCCCCAAATCCGCCGTGAAGGTCACCACTTCGCAGTTATAATTCTCTTTCAGCCAGCGCAGGATGATGGACGTATCCAGCCCACCGGAATAGGCGAGGACGACTTTTTTGATGTTTTTGGAGATGACGGCCATGGCGGAATCCTTGCGTGGTGTGTTGTGCGGCGCATACTAGCGTGTTCCGCCGGAATTTCAATATCCATGTCATGATAGTGTCATGAAAGCGCATTAATATCGCCGCATGTTGGCATCCGATAGCAGCAATGAAGAAGTCGCAAAAGCACTGTCCGAATCGGACGGTGAGCCGCTTCCTGTGGCACATCTCTCCCTGACCAACTCGCTTTCCGGCGCGGAGGGAGGACGGTTATTAGCCGATTATCTCGACACTCACCCCCATGTCGAAAACCTATTGATGTTCAATTGCCCCATCGGTGATGAGGGCATCGCCGCTTTGGCTCCCGCGATTGCGCGCCATCCTAATCTACTCAAGCTTTCGTTGAAAGAATCGGGAGTATCGCGAGCGGGCGTGAAACGATTCTTCGAAGAGGGTGGATTCACCGTACAATTATTGGAATTCGGTTTCAAAGAATCGCAATCCCCGGAGGCAGAGGCGGAAATCACCTCACGCATGGAACGTGTCACTTCTAAGAACCTCATGTCGACCGAGCTGCCAGCCGCCCCCATATTGGCGGCAAGAATCGAAAAGAACTTTAAGCAACGTGCCGCTCTGATTCAGACGCTTCTGGATGTGGAGATCAAAGACTTGGATGCTCCCCAGTTACGGAACGTTTACGACCGCAGACACAGCCTGCTGTACCATGAAGACGATTGGCAGGATGTGTTTGAGGAGAATCCATTCAACAGTACGCGTGATCCGGAAGAAGACCAGCGATTCGTGCGCTCGCGCTTCCAATTCGCCCAAAGTGATTTGGAGAATGTGATGAAAGCCATGCCGGGCTTGCCATCTGCGCCGGAGGATTTTTTCACTCCGAACGATAGCGGTTTCGCACCACTCGATAACCCTGCCTTGTGGGCAGGTAAGACTATCAAGGATTTAAGCACCATCCCCCTCACACGTGCACTGCTGGAAGCGAAAACCGCCAAGGACACGACGCTGCTGGATTCCGCTTTTCATGGCCTTCCAGCCGGAGATGTGATGGACTATCTGAATTCTCAGGGCGTGCATCTGCGCAGTGACAAACTCCTCGATGAAGAAGGCAAAGCTGCGCCGTTATTGGAGCAGCTCATCGACGACGGCAAAGCCCCTGCCCTGTTCACGCCGGATAATTGGCGTGGCGCATCTCGCGGTGAAATACTCAAGGTGTATCAAGCACTGCCTGAAACACAGCAGCAAAATGCAGGTATCCACACGCTGTTACAGCAGATGTCGACCGGCCAGCACAGGCAGGGAAGATAGGTTTTATCGCAACGCGGTATTTTTCGGTGGATTCCGCGACCTTTTGCCGTAAAATAGAATCAGTCCAATCACTCACATCGAATCCGCATGCCTTACCGTCCCACACAGCAAGATGGCTCTGGCCAGAAAAAGCCCAGAAATCCTTATGTACGCACCTCGACGCTGAGCTCCCCACGCAATAAGGGGCTTTTCGCCACGGCGGTGCTGGGCTTCGTGCTGCTCATCCTGCTTTCCACGGGCATCAAACGTGCACTGTTTTCGGATAATCCGCTCGCCTTCGTGAGTGCCACGCCCAAACAAATCGAAGACAGCCTGAAATACACGAACAAACTTTCCAGCCTTGTTTTCATATTCGATTCCAAATGCTTGCCCTGCAAACGCCAGCTCAGCTCCTTCGAGTCGCTTTATGCGAATGTGCGCAGCGGCGAGTTGAACATGGTGCTCATCTCCTTCGATGAATCGCCCGATACGGCGGCGGATTTCTTGCGCTTGCACAAACTTCCCGCCGAAATCGTGCCCTTTTATGCTGAGCCGGAAAACCGCGAACCGCTTAAAGCCTTGCTGAAATCTTACGGCGCGCAGATGAACGGCGTGCCCTTCATCGGGCTGTTCAACAAACAGGGGGCGTTGATGGATCAATATACGCCGGTGGTCTCCGCCCAGCAGATCCGCAGTGTGTTCAGCGTGCTGACCATTCGCAATTAGTTCCTATTCGGAACGAATGCCGCCATTTCGGCGCGTAACCCCGTTTTATAGACCGCGTCATAGAAACCGAACATCGACGGCAGCACCCGCCGCGCCAATGCCGCGCCCACGGCGCGTTCGATGATGGGCAGGGCGGCGAAGGTCTCGGCCATGCGCTCGTCCTCATCGTAATGCAGGAAATCGAGCTCGGCCTGATAGGCTTCGATGCGTTTCTGCACCCTCGCGCGCTGTTTCTCGCGCACTTTCATCTGCAAGAGTATATGCCCCCATTCCCGCGCGGTGAGCTGGCGGGCATGCTGCCACGTGGGGTAACGCGCCAAATCCTCGGCGAAGGCCGTGTGGAAGCGGCTATCGGAAGAATAGCGGTGGTCGCCCTTCAAATGCCATCTATCGGCGGGGCCATCGGCGAAATGGGTGCATTCCTCGGCCTGCGTATGCCAGACGCGCTCCGGCAAGCGCCCGCCCCACGCGATGAACACCGCCCCCTGATGGCGGCGGCGGTATTGGCAGAGGCCGAGGCTTTGCATCTGGTGCATCTGCCCGTCTTCCCGATGCACGAGGAAACCCGGCTCGTGGAAGGCGCGGAAGAAGAACAGCGTGTCTCCGGTGGCCACGAAAATCGGCACGCGCATGGCAGATAGCAGCGCGGGAAGTTCGCCCGGAAGATGCTGAAAACCCTCCAGCACGTCTTTCTTCGCTTTCCGGCTGAGAGAGGCATTCGTGCGCCGCACCTTCAACCGCTTCAACGCCGCCCAAATGCGCTCGCCATCAGCGCGTTGGCGGGTGAAATAATCCGTATGCCAGTTCGCCAGAAGGTTCAACGCCTTGGGGTTCAGGAACAAGGTGCGCATGAAATCATCCAGCCCTTCGGACAAGGCGGGATCGGAAGCGCA
>VGDC01000075.1 GCA_016869895.1 Alphaproteobacteria bacterium | reverse complement strand
CTTATAGTAAAACATTCTAACGTGAATTATCAGGAGAAGACCCGTGGCAGACAATGATTATGCGAGCGGAGATGAGAACAATGTCAGCCTTGATGCCGTATCGGACATTCCCGTGCAGGTGTCGGTGGTGCTCGGCAAAACGACCATGCAGGTGAACCAGCTGTTGAAGCTGGGTCGCGGCGCGGTCGTCGAGCTGGACAAGAAGGTCGGTGAGCCGATCGAGATATACGTCAACAACCGCTTGGTCGCCCGTGGCGAGGTGGTCGTGGTGGAAGACCGTATCGGCGTGACGATGACGGAAATCATCAAAGCCGATCAACGCTAATCTGGACGGATTCCTATGGCAACCGCATTCCGCAAAGATTTCTCGACCGCAGTCGGCATCGGCCTGACCTTCCTCATCATCGGCGTCGCCATCGCCTATAGCGGTGATTCGCTGGCGTCGTATTGGGATTGGCCTTCTGTGCTCATCGTGCTGGGCGGCACGCTCTGTGTCACCTTGGCCAGCTATTCCTTCGGCGAGGTCTTCGGCATGCCGAAAGTCGTGTTCCATCACGTCTTCCGCAAAAGCCAGAACCCGAAAGAAATGGCGAAGGAGATGCTTTGGCTGGCCGATGAAGCACGCAAGAAAAGCCTGCTCGGCATTCAGGCGGAAGTGAAAAGCCATGAGAGCAACCGTTTTCTCTATAAAGGGCTGTCGATGGTCGTCGATGGCGTGGAAGTGGCGGATGTCGAGCGCGTGATGCGTCAGGATATGTATGCCTCCAGCGAGCGACACCTGCAGTCGGCGTCCATCCTACGCAAGATGGCGGAAGTCTCTCCCGCGATGGGTCTTATCGGCACGCTCATCGGCTTGGTGCAGATGCTCGGCAGCCTTGATGACCCCTCGAAAATCGGCCCTGCGATGGCGCTTGCACTGTTGACGACCTTCTACGGCGCCTTGCTTGCATACGGTGTCTTCGGGCCGCTCGCAGCCAAATTAGAACGCAATTCCGCCGAGGAGATGCTGGTGAAATCCCTCTTCCTCCGCTCGGTCGTCTCCATCGGCAAGCAAGAGAACCCGCGCCGTCTGGAGATTCTGCTCAACACCATCCTGCCGCCCGTCAGCCGCGTGCAGTATTTCAAATAAGTTAAGGACTTCGCGTCATGCGTTTACTCATCATCGGAACTTTGGAAGGCCAGATCGGCGCTGCCAGCAAAATCGCCCGCGACCGCGGCGCGAAGGTGACCGCCGTGCCTGATATCGACATGGCGCTCGACCACTTGCGCTCCGGCAAAGGCGCGGATTTGGTGATGATTGACGTGGGTTTCGAAATCCGCCGTTTAATTACTTCCATGGAAGCCGAGCGCATCAGCACCCCTGTCGTCGCCTGCGGTGTGGAAGCGGATAGCAAACTGGCCGTGGAGGCCATCAAAGCCGGTGCGAAGGAATATATCCCGCTGCCGCCGGATGAAGAACTCATCGCCGCCGTTCTGGAAGCCATCACCGAGGAAAGCCACGCGCTGGTCTTCAATTCGCCGCGCATGCAGACGGTGGTGGATATGGCCGAGAAAATCGCCCCTTCCGATGCCAGTGTCCTCATCACCGGTGAATCGGGTACGGGTAAGGAAGTCATGGCGCGGTTCATCCACCGCAAAAGCCGCCGGGCTTCCGGCACTTTCATTTCCGTGAACTGCGCGGCCATCCCTGAGAACTTGCTGGAATCCGAACTGTTCGGCCATGAGAAGGGCGCGTTCACCGGTGCTATCGCGCGTCGAATCGGCAAATTCGAGGAAGCCAACAACGGCACGTTGTTGCTGGATGAGATTTCCGAGATGGATCTGCGTCTGCAATCCAAGCTGCTGCGCGCCATTCAGGAGCAGGAGATTGACCGCGTCGGCGGCACGAAGCCCGTCAAAATCAACATCCGCATCCTTGCCACCAGCAACCGCGATTTGCAGAAAGAGGTGCGCGAAGGGCGTTTCCGCGAAGATTTATATTTCCGCCTGAACGTCATCAGCCTGCAACTGCCGCCCCTGCGTGAACGCACCGAGGAAATCGGCGCGCTGGCGGATTTGTTCATTCAGAAATACTCCAAGGCGAATGGCCTTCCGCCCCGCCCTTTGAGCGAATCGGCCATGACGAAGCTGAAGGCGCATTCCTGGCCGGGCAACGTGCGCGAGCTGGAGAACATCTGCCACCGCGCCGTGCTCATGGCCAGCGGCAATAAAATCGAGGCTGAGGCCATTATCCTCCCGCAGGTCGCTTCTGCACCTGTCGCTCCTGCTACGCCCGCTCCCGCAGTTCCGGCAGCACCTGCTGCACCTGCGCCTGCCACCCCTGCTGGCGCGGCGACGCCCTCCACTGCCGCCAGTGCAAATAAGAATCTCATCGGCCGTACCGTGGCGGATGTGGAAAAGGAACTCATCATTGAAACGCTGGATTATTGCCTTGGAAACCGCACCCATGCGGCGAATATCCTCGGCATCTCCATCCGCACGTTGCGCAACAAAATCAAGCAATATGGCGATGAAGGCGCGACGATTCACCCATCCGCCCATGAAGATACGGGTAACTGATCATGGCTGATGGCAAACAGCTTTCGACATTGAGCGCCGCCGGTTCTTCCATGGGGAATCGCGCCGGCCTCATCGGCGGCTGGTTCGCCCGCTTCAAGCACGGCGACATTCTCTTCGCCCTTGGCGTTTCTGCGATTCTGGCGGTTCTTCTGGTTCCCGTTCCTCCTGGATTGCTCGATTTCCTGCTTGGCATCTCCATCACCGTCTCGGTGCTGATTCTGATGACGGTGCTCTTCGTCGATAAACCCTTGAGCCTCAGCGCGTTCCCGACCATCCTGCTCATCACCGCGCTTTTGCGCCTGTCGCTGAACATCGCGTCCACCCGTCTCATCCTCGCCAATGGCGATAAAGGTGCGGGCGCGGCGGGTGAGGTCATCCACGCCTTCGGTGATTTCGTGATGGCAGGTTCTGCCATCATTGGTGCGATCATCTTCGCCATCCTCACCATCATCAATTTCGTGGTCATCACCAAAGGTTCGGGACGAATCGCGGAAGTCGCGGCGCGCTTCAATTTGGATGCGATGCCCGGTCGTCAGATGGCCATCGATGCCGACCTTTCCGCTGGTTTGATGAATGAGGAAGAAGCGAAGGCGAAGCGTAAGGAACTTTCCGACGAGAACACCTTCTACGGTGCGATGGACGGTGCGAACAAATTCGTGCGCGGCGATGCCATCGCAGGTCTCCTCATCACCTTCATCAACCTCATCGGCGGGATGCTCATCGGCATCATCCAGAAGGACATGGAATTCGCCGAAGCCGTCCACACCTACACCATCCTCAGCGTGGGCGATGGTCTGGTCAGTCAGCTTCCTGCACTTATCGTCTCCATCTCCGCGGGTCTGCTCGTCACCAAAGCGGGTGCGGCGGGTTCGGCGGATAAAGCGGTCGTCGGCCAGCTCATCGCCCAGCCGCAGGCCTTGGCGGTGGCGTCGGGCATCATGATGGGCATGGCCTTGCTGCCGGGCATTCCCTTCGGCTCCTTCGGCATCCTCGCGCTCTGCCTTGGTTTCGCGGCATTCATGGGCTTCCGCAGCCGCGCCACGAAAAAGGTCGAGGCCGAGAAGGTCGCGGCTGAACGCCAGATGATTGAAGGCCCTGCTGCCAAACCGGCGGAGGAGGACATCGCCGAGACCTTGCAGATCGACAGCCTGCGTCTGGAGCTTGGTTATGGCTTGCTGCCGCTCATCAACTACCAGAAAGGGCATCGCCTGACGGATCAGATCAAGGCGCTCCGTAAACAGGTGGCGCGTGACCTTGGCTTCGTCATTCCCCCTGTGCGCATTCAGGATAACATGCAGCTTCCCGCGAACACCTATATCGTGCGGGTGAAAGAGGTGGAAGCAGGGCGTGGGGACATCCGCCCCGATATGCTCTTGGTCATGGATCCTGCTGGTGGGCGCATCAGCATCCCCGGCGAAGAAACGACCGAGCCGACCTTCGGCCTGCCAGCTATGTGGGTGGCGGATGCCTACCGCGAAGAAGCGCTGTTCAAGAACTTCACGGTGGTTGACCCGCCGACCGTCATCACCACGCATCTGACGGAGCTGGTGAAGGAGAACATGTCCGATTTGCTGTCCTACAGCGAAACCCAGAAACTCCTCGACGATATGCCCAAGGACCAGCAGAAGCTGGTGGCCGATACCATTCCGGGGCAGATCACCATCAGCGGCATGCAGCGCGTGTTGCAGAACCTGTTGCAGGAAATGGTCTCCATCCGCGACATGCCCGCTATTGTAGAAGCAGTCGCAGAAGCCTCGCGCATCACCAGCAACCTCACGATGATTTCCGAGCATGTACGTATGCGCCTTGCTCGCCAGATAAGCTATGCCTACACGAATGAGGAAGGCTATATCCCCATCGTCGCTCTTTCCGGCGCGTGGGAGCAGGCCTTCGCTGAATCGCTGAGCGGCGGCGCGGGGGAGCGCACCCTCAGCATGGCGCCCAGCAAAGTGCAGGAATTCATCAACGTCGTGCGCAAGAAATTCGATCAGTTCGCCATGCAGGGCGAAATGCCCGTGCTGCTCACCAGCCCTGGCGTGCGACCTTATGTGCGCTCCGTCATCGAGCGTTTCCGCCCGACGACTATCGTGCTTTCCCAGAATGAAATCCACGCCAAAGCGCGTATCAAGACGTTAGGACAGTTATAATCTATGCGGCTTCGTACCTTCACAGCACCGGATATGGGCAGAGCGATGCTCATGATACGCGAGACCCTCGGCGAGGATGCGGTCATCATCTCCACTGCGCGCGATGCGGGTGGGAAGTCCGTCAGCGTCACCGCCGCGTTGGACGAAGAAATCGCTGAAGAGAACGCCGTTGCCGCTTCCTCAGGTTGGCATGAGGATTATGACGACGAAGAGCCCGTGGGCGGCATCGCCCAATATCTCGCGGCGACCGCCCGTGCGCAGGGTAAAGCACCCCATGCCGCGCACGGCAAGGGTGCAAGCGCGCAACCGTTGGCGAAAGACAAGAAATCTTCCAGTGCCGTGCTTCAGAACCGCGACCACGCCTATTTCCTGCACGAGTTGGAGCAGCTGTTGCATTTCCATTCCGTGCCCCATGTGCTGTTCGAGGCCTTGATGCGTTTAGGGCGCGATTTGGACATCAAGCTGGAAAGCAGTCCGCGCGGCGTGGCTTACGGTTTGACGGAAGTCCTCACCCGCCATTTCACCTTCAAGCCTTTGTTGCTGGATGAACCGGTGAACAGCGAGCGCATCATGCTCGTCGGCCCCGCAGGTGTCGGAAAAACACTCGCCATCGCCAAAATCTGCGCCCATCGCATCGCCGATAAGATGCCCGTGTCGGTGCTCACCATCGATAATAAACGGGCAGGGGGGGTCGAACAGCTTCAGGCCTTCACCGAAATCATGGGGCTGGAAGTCGGCGTCGCCAGTGGTCGTTCCGAGCTGCGGCAGGCCTTGAAAGAATCCAAACTTGGAGTGCCACTGGTCATCGACAGTTTCGGCACGAACCCCTATTCCTTCGCGGAGCTGAAGGAATTGACGGATTTCGCTAATCTCAACGGCATCGAGCCTGTGTTGGTATTGGCGGCGGGCATGAACGCCGATGAAGCGGCGGATACCGTGCGCGCGTTTTCCTTCCTTGGGCTCAAACGCCTCATCGTGACGCGGATAGACAGCACCCGCCGTCTGGGGGCGATTCTGGCTGCGGCGGATGCAGGGAAGATCGCGCTGGCGGATATGACCGTCTCGGCGCAGGTGGCAGGTGGGCTTGAGGCGGTGAACCCCGCGAAACTCGCTCAGGTGCTCATTCAACACAAGCAAGATTATCAAGGTTGAGAGGCCATTATGGATGATACGACCGGACTGAAGGATTCCCAGAAACCCGCACAGCCTGTGGCTCTGCCGCAAGGGGATAACATCATCGCCGTCGCTTCCGGCAAGGGCGGCGTGGGCAAGACTTGGCTCTCCATCACGTTGGCGATGCATATCGCCCGTTCTGGCCGCCGCGTATTGCTGTTCGATGGCGACATCGGATTGGCGAACATCGACGTACAACTCGGCCTCACCCCCAAGAACGACCTCGCCAGCGTCTTCGCGGGGAAGATTACCCTTGCCGATGCCGTGATGCCCTATGAAGGCGAACAGCTCGACATCATCGCCGGGCGTTCCGGCTCCGGCGGTTTCGGCACGCTGGGCGGTGCGCGTCTGGAAGACGTGAAACGCCAGTTATTGGAGCTTTCCGAGAATTATGACCTCGTCATCATCGACCTTGGTGCAGGCGTGGAGCAGCATGTGCGCTCCCTTTCCGCCATCGCCAAGCGTTGCCTCGTGGTGCTGACGGATGAGCCGACTTCCATGACGGATGCTTATGCCTTCATCAAGCTTTCCGCGCAGAAACAACCACGGCCGGAAATCCAGATCGTGGTGAATCAGGCGGCGACCCTGAAAGAAGGCGAGCGCACCTATGCCGCCATAAGCAAGGCGTGTCATAGCTTCCTGAAATTCATTCCACCTTTGGCTGGCATCATCCGCCGCGATACCAAGGTGAAGGATGCCATCCGCAGCCAGAAACCCATCATCGTCAAAGCCCCAGGCGCGACGGCAGCGGTGGATGCAGCGGCGCTTTCTGTTAAACTGATGGTGAAGACCTAAACCCCTATGAGGTGATGCCGCCGTGGTCGAAACGCCTTCCATACCGCCATCCTCCGCCAGTTCCCCGCGGGTGACGAGCGCATCGGCAGGTGCGGCGGGTGTAGGCCAGCAGCCGACGACCCAACCCGCAGTATCCATCGCCAGCGGCAGTGTCCTTTCCGGCACGGTCACAGCGGCGGATGCGAAGGGCAATATCACTTTAGAGACCGCCGCCGTGAAACTGGTGCTGCAAAGCTCCGTGGCTTTGCCGAGGAATGCGCAAGTCACCGTGCGCGTCGAGCAGCCCGTCACCTCCGATTCCATGCCCACCGTGCGGATATTGACGGTGGATGGCAAGCCCGTCAGCCAGTATATCCAGCAAGCGGCAGGGCAGAATCCCCAGCATCCCGGTGAGGTCGCCCGCCCCACCGCACAGGTCATCGAGATGTCGGCGCGTCCGACCACCGCAACCCAGCCGGATGCGGCGGTGCAAGCGGCGGTGAGTAACCGCGCGGTGGCCGCCAGCCAGCTCAGCATCACCGCTGCGCAAACGCTTCCTGCCGTGCTCCTGCGCCCGATGGTGACGGCGAGAACCGAGGAAATTCTCACCAAACTCACGCAACCGTTGCTGGATGCGGCAGGAAAACCCTTGCCGCAGGCTGCTCCGCCCCTCACGCCAGCCATGCTCCGCCCCGGTATGCAGCTGCAAGTGCGCATCATGGAGATGCCGCAAGCAATGCCGACTGGTGCAGCCCCGGCCGCTCCCGTCAGCGCGCCTAACGCAGCAATCACGCCTGTTCAACCCGTCGCAGCGCAGCCCATTCCATCGCAGCCAACTGGAGTGCAAACACCGGTCAATTCTGCGCAGCCGCAGCAAAGCGCCGGAGTGCCAACCACGCCAAACCCCGCCCAGACGATTGTCGATACCGTCGCGCAGAAAGCGGCCTATGCGATCTATGCGAAGCAACCCGCCGTGATATTGCACCCAACGGATTCACCAGCGAAACCAACCGTGCTTCCTGCTGGAACACCCGCGCAGACACCGACACCGCAAACGCCCGTGGCGCAGCAAGTGGCTGTTCCGTCGTCGACACCTCAGCCACAAACCACTCAACCGACAGTTCCGCAGCCACAGCCCATGCCTGCGCCAACTGCCACAACGCCACAAGCGACGGCTACGCCCACGCCAGCTCAGAATATGTCCGCACCCACGGTCGCGCTCTCTCCCAAGGTGGTGGAGAACCTGCTGACGACAGCGGAGGGTAAAGGGCTTCCGGCGGGT
>VGDC01000074.1 GCA_016869895.1 Alphaproteobacteria bacterium | reverse complement strand
TCACGGCTGGACGCTTCGTGCTGGTGTTGCCCATGGCAGCGGCGATGGCGGAGGGCGATGCCTACGAAGCATTCGCGGGCTGCGACAAGAGTTTCGGCACCTGCCGGACACGCTTCTCCAATGCCGTCAACTTCCGAGGTGAGCCGCATGTGCCGGGGCTGGACAGGATGCTGGAGACATCGTCCACACGCAGCACATGGTAATTCCACTTCATTTTTGTGCGTGGGTTCTCTACACTGACGAAAAGAACATAAAGGATGTGCCATGCAAGTCTTGAGGGAGTTCCTGAAGGGAATCGTGTCGGTGATGACCATTTCGCCGTCACCGCTCTATAAATACCCTTATCGAAATTCGGCGGAGGCATTCCGCGGGGATTGGGCACGCATCGCCAAGGATATGACTTCCGTGATGGAACGGGGAGGCAAGCGCGATGACGAATGAACCCCGCAACCCCGGTAATAACCCGCGCAACCACCAGAACCGTAAGCCCCAAGGCAGGCCACAAGCACCCAAAGCGGTGGAGATGCTGCCCGACCCGACCATTCTGGAAAGCTATGATTATGTGGTGGAGGGCGCAGCGGAGCAGATCCTGCGGATGTTCGAGGCGGAGCAGAAACACCGCCATGCTTGGGAAGTGCAGGCGTTGAAGGCCTATACGGTGAGCAGCATTTTCGGGCAGGTGCTAGGGTTCATCATCGCCATCGCCGTCTTCGGCTCGGCGGCGGTCATCGGATTGCGGGGAGACAGCTCCATCGCGGCGTTCATCTGGGTGTTCGGCATGTCCATCATCATGATGTCGGGCTTGGTTTGGACCTATGCGAAGAGCATGGGGCAAAGGCCACTCTTCGGCAGGCCGACCTTCCGCCGCCACTTCCGCGCGGAAAGCGCCGATGAGGGCGGAAGCGGCGGAAACGCTGATTAAGACATTTTCGTGACAGGGGTGTTAGGGCTTTTTTTGACGCAGGAAAGCCGCTATACTGTGCGAATCAGTAACTTACGACTGCGGCTTCATGCAATTCACCAACCAGACACCTGAGGAACTGCGCGCCATGGCGGCGCGCGATCTGCAATCCGCCCTTGGTGGGTTGAATGTGGAGCGTTTCATTCCGTGGGATGCCATCGGCATGCAGCCGAAAGAAGAATTCACCGGCGCGGATTTCGCCAGCCTTTCCCATGAGAATCGCCGCGCGGTGCTGGATAAAGTCCATGACATCGCCATGCTGCCCGTGTTCGAGGGGAATACTCCGGCTGAACGCATGAACGCGCATCTGGGCATCGACAAAGGCGTGCGCGAAGCCAAATGGAAATATGAGCTGGCGCTGACCAATAGCGCATACGGGCTGGGATATGACTATGCCGACCTTGAAATCCTGACCCCGCTGGCGGCGCAACTGGCGCTGGTGGAGCGCGGGGCGACGAATTACCACATGCCCACCACGCATAAACTGCGCCACAACCCCATGTCGCACTCGCTGCATGTCGCGGGGCTCATCAAAGAGGTGTTCGACGGCATTGCGCAGGATAATCCGCTGTTGCTGGAGCGGGACAAAGCCGAGCTGGGGGGTATGCGGAAGCAGATGATGCGCTCGGCCATCGTGCATGATATGGGCGAGCTGGACGGGGAGTTGAGCGTCGCCGCCGACCGCGCGAAGCTGAGCGCGAAGCAGCTGGCGGCGATGGAACACGCGCGCGGCGATAGCGAGACGGAAGTGTTCACGCGCTACCTCGATAAACGCAATGCATCGCTGGAAAAAATGCGCTGGCCGAAGGAATTGCTGGAGGCCAAGAAAGAAAAATTGCTGAACGATTATTCAGTTGCAGAGGATGCGAGCCAGTTCATCGGCCGTGCGCATAAGGTGTGCGAGCGTATTCAATCGCAACAGGATTATCTGCGCTTCTCCGGCAAGAGCATGTCGCCCCCGCTTTCGACGGTGATGCAGGGCACGCCGAACCGCAAGGAATTCACGCTGAATTATGCCAAAGACCCCTTCGACGGGGCGAGCAGCGGCCAGAAAACCGGAAAATCGTTGGCGGATTTGATCGATGCCTCGCCGAATCCCGCGCTGGCGCGCATCGTGGAGCGCGGCGTGGGCAAGGTGCTGGATGGTTTGCAGAAGCAAATGACCGAGGCTTTGCAATATAAGCCCCAGACTTTCGCCGAGAAGTTCATGGAAGGGGTGCGGACGACGTCAGGTCGCTCTAGGTAACCTTCCGCTGCTGTATGATGCTTAAAACGCCCGCCAGATGTCTGGTGGGCGTTTTGCTTTGGGGGTGATTATGGATTTGGTAACGGAAGCGCGCGGATGGCTAGGAACGCCATTCCGCCATCAGGGACGGCGCAAAGGGGCGCAGGGCGGGGTGGATTGCCTTGGGCTACTCATCGGCGCGGCGGATGGGGCGGGAATGCGCGTGCGGGATGTGCGGGGTCGCCTCGTGGCGGTCTCGACATTCGACAGGCGCGATTACGGGCATTTGCCCGATGGGGATGCCTTATGCCAGACGCTGGCGGAGGTGATGGAGCGGGTCGCGCCGGAGGCGGCGCAGGTGGGGGATGTGCTGCTGATGCGCTTCGATGGCAACCCGCAGCATCTGGCCATTGTGACGGATTATGAGGGGGGGCTGGGTATCATACATGCCTATGCGCCTGCGCGAAAGGTGGTTGAACACGCGTTCGATGAGTGCTGGCGGAAGGCAGTCTATGCGTGCTTTCGCATGAAAAACTAGAAGGGCATGCGGAAGCGGATGCCGGTCATGTAATCGTGATCCTTATGCCGCCCGAAGGAGAGGTGGGGGGTCAGCTCGTGCTTACCGATTTTAATCGGCTCGCTCAAAGGCGCTTCGGCGTCGTAGGAGCGGTAGGACTTGCGAATGGTCAGCGCATAGGGCTTTTCGCCACGGCCTTCGCCATCCGCATCGAAATAGAGTTTGCCGATGACGCTGGAGTCGCGGTAGGTGGAGTGGCTGTTGGTGCGGCCAGGCACGTCTAGGCCGCTGCGGGAGCCGCTGTTGCGCCAGACCTGATAATTGTCCTCCTCTTCGTCATCGAAGATATTCGGGGCGATGTCGGACGCATTGTAACGCTGTTGGTTCTTGGCGGAGATGAAATAGGTGCTGCTGCCGCTGCATGCGGTCACCCCTAGCGTGGCCAGCAGGCAAATCGGAATCCGAATCAGATATTCGCGCTTATTTCCCATATACGCTCAATCTCCCTTACTTTCATTCTACTTGTTGACGGTTAATTAAGAATTAAGAAAAAATTGCTGCAACGCGCGAAAAACTGCGGTTTATCCAGTCTTTACGGAACGCTTATTAACCAACTGTTAATAATGAAAACCTTTTTCGCACTTCACGCGACATATCCATTAAGAAATTTATGAAGGAGCGGTCATGGCCTCTATCGTTTTAGGCACAATCGGCACGGCTATCGGCGGAGCTGTGGGCGGCCCGTTGGGGGCAAGCCTAGGCTCGGGTCTCGGCAGGGTGCTGGGCGCGTCGGTCGATGCATCCCTCTTCGGGGGCGGTTCACTATCACCAGTGGAGGGCGCGCGCCTATCCGACCTCATCGTGCAGACATCGACCTATGGGCGGATGATTCCGATTGTCTATGGCACGGCGCGCATCGCAGGGAATATCATCTGGTCGCGACCCATCAAGGAGACGGCGACGACCACCACCCATTCCTCCGGCGGGGGGAAGGGCGGCGGTGGGGGCGGGGTATCGCAGACTGCAACGAGCTATAGCTATAGCGTGACGCTGGCTATCGCTATCTGCGAAGGGCCGATTGATAGCGTGCAGCGAGTCTGGGCGGATGCCTTGCAGCTGGATTTGTCGAAGGGGAATTACCGCATCCACAAAGGCACGGAAGACCAGCTGCCCGACAGCATCATCACGGCTTTCGAGGGGGCGGGAAAGGTGCCTGCCTATCGCGGCATGGCCTATGTGGTCATCGAGGATTTCCCGCTGGGGGAGTTCGGCAATCGCATCCCGAACTTTACATTCGAGATAAAGAAAAAGGCGCAACAAACTGATTCCTATGGCGACCTTGAAGGTATGATTAAAGCGGTGAACCTGATTCCCGGTTCGGGGGAGTTCGTCTATGACACGGTGGTGCAGACGAAGCAATACGGTGTGCGGGTGGAAGGGGAATGGGCGCAGCGGGGAAGCCGCATGCCCATGAATATGCATAATCCCGACGGGGTGGCAAATGTGGTGAAGGCCATCGACCAGCTGGAAGAGGCGCTGCCGAATGTGGAATGGGTGAGCATCGTGGCGGGGTGGTTCGGCACAAGCATGGATGCGGGAACGTGCCAGATCGTGCCGGGGGTGGAGTATCAGACAGGTGCGGTGACCGTGCCCGACCAATGGGCGGTGGCGGGGCGCAATCGCACGAACGCGCGGCAGATAACCCTGATAGATGGGGTGCCGAGATATGGCGGGACGCCTTCGGATAGCAGTATCGTGCGGCTCGCGGAACACCTCCGCGCCCGTGGCAAGAAGGTGATGTTCAACCCGATGTTCTGGATGGATGTGGCGGATAAGCCATGGCGCGGGAGGCTGACGGGAAGTGCAGCGAATGTGGCATCCTTCTTCACGAAGACAAATGGTTATAACGCATTCATCATGCATTACGCGAATTTGCTGGCGGGAAAGGTGGATGCTTTTTCCATCGGTTCGGAACTTATCGGGCTGACCAAAGTCGCGTCCTCCGAAGGGGTGTATCCAGCGGTCAATGCGCTGGCTTCGCTGGCGGTGGAGGTGAAGGCGGTGCTGGGAAGCGGCACGAAGGTGACCTATGCGGCGGATTGGTCGGAATATCACCATACCGAAGGCGGGTGGTATAACCTCGACCCGCTCTGGGCGAGCAGCGGCATCGATGTGGTGGGTATTGATGCGTATTTCCCGCTGACGGACGGCATCCAGCAAGGCTATGACGTGGAAGCGGCGCGGGAGGGCTGGACATCCGGTGAGGGATACGACTGGTATTACACGGATGACACGAGGACGGTGAAAGCGCCGCTGGGGGCGGCCTATGCGTGGAAGAACATCGCATGGTGGTGGAATAACGCGCATGTGAATCCGAACGGCGTGACTACGGCGTGGGTTCCCGCATCCAAGAAGATATGGCTGGCGGAATATGGCTTCCCCAGTGTGGATGGGGCGACCAACCAGCCGAATGTGTTCTATGACCCTGAATCCTTGGAGGGCGGCTTCCCTCGCTTCTCGCGCGGGCGAGTGGATTTCCGTGCGCAGCGCATGGGCATGATGGCCACTGAGCAACAGTGGGCGGGTTCTTCGATGGTTGAACGTATGTTCGTTTGGGCGTGGGATGCGCGGCCATTCCCCTATTGGCCGGACTTGACGAACGTCTGGGCGGATGGCGGCGCGTGGCGCATGGGGCACTGGATTCAGGGGAAGCTCGGCATATCGGGGCTGGCTTCCATCGTGGGGGATCTGTGCGAGCGGGCAGGGTTGGATGCGACACAGGTGGATGCCAGCCGGTTGAGCCATCTGGTGGAAGGATGCGTCATCTCCAACCCGCAATCGGTTCGCCAAGCGTTGCAGCAGTTGATGACGGGATTCCTGTTCGACGCGGTTGAATCGGACGGGCAGTTGAAATTCGTGCCGCGCGGAGGAGCATCCGCCAAGACCATCACCGCGAAGGAGCTGGTGCCTGTGTCGGAAGGGGATGCGCTGACCGTGCGGATGCAACAGGAGGTGGAGCTGCCGCGCGAGGTGCGGGTGCTGTATATCGACCGGACAGCGAATTACACGCAGGGCAACCACTTCGCCACGAGGCAAGTGACGCTGAGCCGCCAGAGCAAGACCATCAGCCTGCCCATCGTGTTCTCCGACCAAGGGGCGAAGGTGCTGGCGGAGCAGATGCTGTATAATCACTGGATGGAGCGCACGGGTTTCGAGTTCCACCTGCCGATGGCCTATGCGGGGTTGGAGCCGACGGATGTCATCACGCTGGAAGATGGGGATGCGGTGCACCGGATGCGCATCAGCGAAGTGGTGCAATCGACCCCCGGTATCCTCCGCATCCGCGCGGTGGCGGAGGACGCGGCGACCTATGACGTCTATCAACCGTCCGGCGAGGCCGACCCGCGCATCCAGCAACCCATCGCGGTGAGCGAAACGGCGATGGAGTTCCTTGATCTGCCGCTATTGATGCAGGACGGTGGGCAGAACTCCAGCCTGCACATCGCGCTGGCGGGGTTGGACACTGGCTGGAAAGGGGCGGCGGTGTTCCGTTCCGACGATGGCGGCGAGGAATATGGCATGGTGGCGCGCGCCACCTCCGCCAGCATTATGGGGCGCACGTTAAATGCCTTGGCAAGCGGCAAAACGGAGGTGCTCGACGAAGCCAGCTATGTGGACGTGCTGCTTATCGGCGAGGGAGAACTTTCGGGCGTGAGCATGGAATCGCTCCTTAATGGCGCGAACACCTGCCTCATCGGGCAGGAGGTGTTGCAGTTTAGGCAAGCCGAGCATATCGAGGGCGGGGCGTATCGCCTTTCCGGTTTGCTGCGAGGTCGCGCAGGAACGGAAAGGGTCGTGGACGGGCATGGAGCGGGGGAGAAGTTCTTCCTGCTGAGCGCAACCGTGCAGCGGTTGGAGATGCCGTCTTCCATGATCGGCCTGCCACGCCTTTATAAAGGAGTGAGCATCGGCGGGAGTCTGGGTTCGACGGAAGCGCAGCTGTTCACCTATTCGGGCAATGCGTTGCGGCCTTATGCGGTCTGTCATGTAACCGCGACGCGCAACGGTAGCGGCGATGTAATCCTGCGATGGGTGCGGCGAACCCGTACGGGTGGGGAGTGGCGCGATTTCGTGGATGCGCCGCTGGGTGAAAACACCGAGCGATACGAAGTGGAGGTGATGAATGGCAGCGTCGTCAAACGTCTCCTAACCGTCACCACGCCGGAAGCGACCTATACCGCTGCGGAGCAAGTCACTGATTTCGGCAGTGTGCAGCCGAGCCTGTCCATCCGCATCTATCAACTCTCCGACGTCATCGGCCGTGGCTTCACCAAAGCCGCAATAGTCTAATCAATCATCCTATATAAGAAGAAGGAGCTGTTATGGCGACTACCCCTCATCTCGGCCTGAATCTGCTGGAGCAATCGCAGGCGCAGAAGGAAATCACCGTCAATACCGCGCTGTTGCGCATCGATGCGTTGCTGAACACCGCCGCGCAGACGCGAGGTGAAACCGCGCCGCCGTCTTCGCCAGTCGAAGGGGAGGTGCATATCGTGGGTAATGCCGCGACGGGCGATTGGGCGGGGCATGACCTGCACATCGCTTATTTCGAGCAGATATGGCGATTCATCGCGCCCAATGAAGGAGCGATGCTCTGGGTGGCGGATGAAGACACGCATTATGTGTTCGATGGCAGCGGATGGAACGCGCTGGAGACGGGAAGCTCCGGCGGCGGTGGCGGCAGCGGAAGCTATACCGATGAGAATGCGCAGGACGCGGTGGGGGGAATCCTCGCCGATACGGCGACCATCGATTTTACTTATAATGACGGGGCGAACAGCATCACCGCCGATGTGAAGGATAACAGTATCACCTATGCCAAGGTGCAGAATGTGTCGGCGACGGACAAACTCCTCGGGCGTGCGAGTTCCGGCGCAGGAAGCATCGAGGAAATCACCTGCACCGCAGCGGGGCGCGCATTGCTGGATGATGCGGATGCGGCAGCCCAGCGCATGACATTGGGCGCGGCATCACTGGCGGGCAACACCTTTACGGGCGCGCAGCTCATTCCCGATGGTTCGGCCTCCGCGCCATCGCTGGCATTCTCGAATGACACCGATTGCGGGTTCTATTACTTCACGCAGAATTCCGATGCGCGGATCGGCTTCACCATCGCGGGGGCGACAGCGGGGTTCATCGGGCAGACCGCCACAGGCGGCGGCACTTCCATGGGCACGGCATTGGTG
>VGDC01000073.1 GCA_016869895.1 Alphaproteobacteria bacterium | reverse complement strand
GCCCTTCCTGGCAATAGGATGAAATCTGCAACACCGCAGGGCCGCTCAGTCCCCGATGGGTGAAAAGCATCCCCTCGCGGAAATCCTTCTTGCCTGTCTTCACGATGGAATCCGTGGCGATGCCTGATAGCGGCGCGAAGCGCGCCAGCGTCGCCTCATCCAGCGTGAAGGGCACCAGCGCCGCGCGGATAGGCACCAGCTTCAGCCCGAAATAATCGGCGATTTCATATCCCCAGCGGGACGCGCCCATCTTGGGGATGCTCGGCCCACCCGTGGCGACCACGAAGGAGGCACTGTTCAGAACCTTGCCGTCGCTCGTTTCAAAAATGAATTTATCGCCGTCTTTTTCCAGCTGGATGATGCTCGTCTGCATCCGCATCTCCACCCCCGCCAGCTCGCATTCCTTGCGCAGCATGTCCACGATGTCGCGCGAAGACACATCGCAGAACAGCTGCCCCAGCGTCTTTTCGTGATAGGCGATGCCGTATCTCTCCACCAGCGCGATGAAGTCTTTCGGCTTATAGCGTTGCAGCGCGGAGATGGCGAATCGCGGATTATTCGACAGGAAATGGTGGATGGACGCGGCGTTCACATTGGTGAAATTGCACCGTCCCCCGCCGGAAATGCGGATTTTCTCGCCTGCGAATTTGGCGTGATCGATGATGAGCACGCGCCTGCCGCGCTTGCCCGCCTCGATGGCGCACATCATTCCTGCTGCGCCCGCCCCTGCGATGATGACGTCGAATGTTTCCATAAGCCACGCTTATACCATCATCTTGCTGGAGAAATCCACCGACTGATTTATACTGGTGTTTTCAATCCTACAGGATTTCCATGAAGCCAAGCCTTCCTTCGCGCCGCTACGCCTCCGAATTCCGCTGCATCGGCGCGGAATGCGAAGACACCTGCTGCGGCGGCTGGCCAGTGGAGGTGGACGATAAGACCAAGCGCAAATACCTCCGCGCCTATGACCTGAAGGACACCATGCGCCCCACGGCGGATGGCACGACCGTCATGTGCCATGACACCAACGACAAATGCGTGAAGCTGGAAGGCGGCCTCTGCGGCATCCAGAAGAAATACGGCGCGGATTACCTGAGCGACACCTGCTATCACTACCCCCGCAGTTTCCGCCAGTTCGGCGAGCATCTGGTAATGCACGCCGCCCTCTCCTGCCCCGAAGTGGCGCGCGGTGCGTTGTTCGGTGAGGATGCCTTCGCCCTGACGCATCAACCCGCGCCCGCCCGCCCGCCGAAGGAACTCTATGATTTCCTCCTCAAAGGCATGGATGCCGATGAGGCGATTCACATCAACCAGATGGTGTTGGATGCGGTTTTGAACCCCGTCCACACGCCGGAGCGGCACATGGCGCGGCTGCTCGGCCTGTCTGAAACCCTCGAAGAGCTGGAGCCGATGCATTGGCTCTCCGCCACGCATTTCTACCTGAATAATCCCGATAAACCTCTCCCCGCGCCCGTCCATCACCCTGACGACCCCGTGAACCTCTTCCGCGCGCTGCACCGCATGTTGGTGTCCGATCGCAACCAATACCAAAAGAGGATTTATGCGACGCTGCGCGATATGGAAGCCGCGCTAGAAATCCGCGTGCATTGGGGCGATGCCACCGTGTCCGATGTCTCCCGCGCCCCTGCTGCTTGGGTGCGTATGCAAGAGAGCTGGGCGCAGCACGGTAAAGCCCTCGCCCCCCTGTTGCACCGCTGGCTGGCGGCGGAAGTCACCCATATGGTCTTCCCCTTCACCGGCATGAGCGTGTCCCCCAAGACCCGCGCCGCCGTGCTCGCGCTCCATTTCGCCACCGTGCGCCTCGCGCTCATGGCCGCCTGCCATGTGAAAGGCGGCGTGATTGATGAAGCCCAGCAGCTTCGCATCATCCAGAGCATCTCCCGCACCGTCGATCACACCATCGAGCAAACGCCCTTCTTCCGTGCATATAACCAGCCGGATTGGCATCATGAAAACCGCCTTCGCGCCCTGATAGGAGACACCGAATGAAATACCTCCTCCTCGCCTTCCTGCTCCTCGCCCCCGCCGCTTATGCGGCAGAACAAAAAGCCATCTTCGCGGGTGGCTGCTTCTGGTGCATGGAATCGGAATTCGAGGAGCTGGACGGCGTTTCCGCCGTCGTCTCCGGCTATACCGGCGGCACGGTGGACAACCCCACTTATCAGCAAGTATCTGCTGGCAATACTGGCCATGTGGAAGCCGTGGAAATCACCTACGACCCCGCCAAGGTGTCTTACGAAAAACTCCTGACCATCTTCTGGGACAACATCGACCCCACCGATGCGGAAGGCCAATTCTGCGATAAAGGCTCGCAATACCTTGCGGGTATCTTCGTTGCAGATGACGCTCAGAAAAAGCTAGCCGAAGCCTCGAAAGCCAAGGCCGAGAAACGACACGGCAAAGTCGCCACCTTCATCCGCCCCGCCGCGCGTTTCTGGCCGGCGGAGGAGTATCATCAGGGCTATTTCGAGAAGAATCCCATGCGCTATAAGCTCTACCGCAACGGCTGCGGGCGCGATGACCGTTTGAAGGAACTCAACCCCTAACCCAATTCTTTTTTAATATCGCTCCCGCTAGGCTGAACCGGTGTGTCACCTCATTTTGCGGAAATCCTATGCCTACCACCACCATCGCCAAAGACCTGCGTGAAGGCCACCCCGTGTGGACGCGCTATCCCGCTCCCCGCCTGCCTGTCACGCCATTGAAGGACGGCGCGAAGGCCGATGTCGCCATCATCGGCGCGGGTGTTTCGGGCGCGATGCTCGCCGAGGAGCTTTCCGCCGCTGGCCTCAAAGTCGCCCTCTTCGATAAGCGCGGCGCGGCCAAAGGTGCCACCCTCGCCTCCACCGCGCTGGTGCAATATGAAATCGATACGCCCCTTATCCATTTGAGCAAATCCCTCGGCGAAGAAAAAGCCACCGCCGCATGGCGACGTTCCCGCCTTGCCGTTGCCAGCTTAACCGACCGCATCGCCAATCTCGGCATTCCTTGTGCCGCCGCACCGCGTGATTCGCTTTACCTCGCAGGCAATGTGTTGGATGCCGATGGCCTCCGCGAAGAGCAGCGCGCCCGCGCGCATATAGGGTTGCAGACCGAATTCCTCTCCCGCAAGGTATTGACCGACGATTGGGGGCTTCACGCCCGCCCCGCCGCCCTCCATTCGCGCGGCAACCTCTCGCTGAATCCCCGCCAGCTCACCCTCGGTTTGCTCAAAAAAGCGCTGGAGAACGGCGCGACCCTCCACGCCCCTGTCACCGTCGCTTCCGTCAACACCCACCGCGATGGGGCGGATGTCATCACCACCGATGGCAAAATGTTGACCGCCAAACACGTCGTCTATGCGGCGGGCTACGAACTGCCGCAGACTTTGCAAGGCTCGTCCCGCTTCCGCATCACCTCCACTTGGGCATTCGCCACCCGCCCCCAACGCCGCAATCTCTGGGGGGAAGAGGCCTTCCTCTGGGAAGCGGCGGATCCTTATCTTTACATCCGCACCACCGCCGATGGCCGCGTCATCTGCGGCGGCGAGGACGATGATATTGCCGATGCCGCGAAGCGCGATGCCCTGCTGCCCGAAAAGATAGCCGCCCTGCAAACCAAACTCGCGCGCCTCTGCCCGAAGCTGGATGTGACTGCGGAATACACGTGGGCGGGCTTCTTCGGCAACTCCACCACCACGCTGCCTTCCATCGGCAAATTGCCGGGCATGGCGAACACCTATGCCGTGCTGGCATACGGCGGCAATGGCACGACCTTCTCGCGCATCGCCGCAGAAATCCTCCGCGCCGAATTCACTGGCAAGTCCGACCCTGATTCGCATATCTTCGCGTTTTAGGAGTTCGCACAGATGCCCAACCGCCTCACCACATTCCTTGCCTCGCTGGCAGGCCTGCTCGCCTCCGCTTGCACCCCCGCGGCGCTGCTGAACGCCACCGTGCCCGACAGCGGCTATACCGTCCATAAAGACATCGCATACGGCACCCACCCGCGCCAGAAGCTCGACGTCTATGTGCCCGACACGCCCACCCCCAACGCCGATGTCATCGTCTTCTATTACGGCGGCACATGGAACATGGGCGACAAGGCCGATTTCAAATTCGTCGGTCAGGCCCTCGCCTCCCAGCATTTCATCACCGTGATTGCCGATTACCGCCTCTACCCCGAAATCCGCTATCCCACCTTCCTGCAAGACAACGCCCTCGCCTTCAAATGGGCGCATGACCACATCGCCGAGTTCGGCGGCAACCCGCAAAACCTCTTCATCGCGGGGCATTCCGCAGGGGCGTATAACGCCATGATGTTGACGGTGAATGGTCAGTTCTTGAAGGATGTCGGCGGCGAGCGCGGTTGGATTCGCGGCACCATCGGCATCGCAGGGCCGTATGATTTCCTGCCCTTCACCGACCCCAAGATCATCAACACCTTCAGCACCGAGGAAGACTGGAAAACCCAACCCGTGAATTATATCGACGCGCCCCAGCCCCCCATGCTGCTGGCGCATGGCTTGGGCGACAAGACCGTTTCTCCGAAGAACAGCGTTTCACTGGCCGAAAAAGTGCGGCGTTATGGCAGCCCCGTGACGCTGAAGGAATATGACGGCGTGACCCACATCGGCATCGTCCTGTCCCTCGCGCGCGGCTTCCGCTATAAATCACCCCTGCTGGAGGACATCACCGCATTCGTGGGCGAGCACTCAGCAGCGAAGCAATAGTCCTCGCGTTGGGGAATATGTGGGTTGTCAGAACAGGTAAAATAGGTTGTGATAGAAGAGCAACGAAGGTTAATGCTATGAGAAAAGCTCTTTGGGCGTTCTTTATTTTATCTGGGATAGTGGGCTATGTGATTGTTTTTAACAGCGGGGAAAATCCTGACAATAAACAACGCTCTTTCTTTTCAAAGGATGACGAAGAATGCCTCCATGCATCCAACCTTCGCATTCAAGTTGCCGATATGAATTTGAGCATTCCACGGGATAAAATTTATTCGCTTACAATTCTGCCAGACAACAGCAATGTAGATGCAAAGAAGCTCTGCCAAAAACCGAATTCTCCTCAATTACAGTCCCATAGTTTTAGCTTCAAAATCATACCTTTGCCATGTGATTCTGAAAGAGACTGCAACGGAAAGAAAGTACATGTCGGCATCAGTGATGCGAAAGGATTTTCTAGACCTTATGTGAGTTACTATGAACCAACTTTCGCTGAAAGTTGCGTTTTGCGTGAAGAAATATCAAAAGCATTTTCTAATGAGTGGTTTGATAAATATGGCGAAATCTGCAGAATCGATTTCCTCACAGGAAATGTACAATATGTACTTCAATTCAGAAGCGGGGTTTATCCTGCTGAAAAACTTGAGCAGACCAAGGAACTGGTCTTGAAATACATCAATGATAATTTTGTGATTCAAAATACTAAAGGCACAGCGGATTAAATTTACTAACGATACAAAACCCTCCTGCCATTTTCATCGCGGGTTTTGTACTGCCCAATATCACCGCCAATTTCCCCTGATCTTCGCCCCATTAATTATCCCCGCGTTTCCATTTTCCGGAAGGGGAAGAAACGCGAGTTCTTGGAACAGGTTCTCGCACCTCAAAAAAGTGACAAAAAACGCTCTAAAAAATGCAAATTTGTGATCGTTTTCACGCCGATTTTGCACGAAAAATGACGTGTTTTTTTCTATAACCGTTCTATCGGATAGCCATCCAGTTCGGCCAGAATCTCCTCCAGCGACACTACACCCGCCGCTGAATACGCACCCGCATTCGCTTGATTGTTCAGCAGCTTGCGCACCATCGCCACCGCTGGAGCCGCCCCAATCTGCGGGCCAGCACCGTTATGCGATACAAGGAACAAGCGTTTTATCAATGGCTTACCCTGCAAATCCGCGCCTCTCACGAAGACATGCACCCCGCCCCCGCCATCGCCGAACCTTTCGAATAACGCACTGATTTTCATCATCTCTTCGGCATCCTTGTCCAGCTTCAGTGGCAATCCAATACGCCCCGCGAGGGACATGAACCACAGCCCCCAATGCAGCGGCAGCGACCCGATGCCCACAGACGTGCGCAGCTCTTTTACATCCGCGTAACGTGCTGGAATTATGTCTAAATCCGGCGCATCGAGATGCCCCATATAGCGCGCGCCAAGGCCGGGGTAATACACCCGATGGCGATCCTGCCAGCCATAGCGTTTCCGCTGTTTCTCACCCGTCGGAAACGGGCGGGATTCCTCGCCTACACCCGCTAACACGCTGCGCATGGACATCAATCCGCGCGCGGTTTTCAGGCCGCTGGACACTCCCGCTTCCACACCCACAAGCCGCGAGAATTCCGGCATAAAATGCTGAATCGCTGCCACTGTCACCGCAGGGAACATGCTCGCACCCGTGATGGCAGCGATGCCTTTGCTCTTGGCGTAGTCGTTCAAGGTGATGAAATGGTTGACGAATTCACGTCCACCCGCAATATCCACATACTGCACACCGGCATGGATGCAAGCTTTGGCGATGCGGTAATCCGGCTCGATGAAAGGCCCCGTGGCATTGACCAGAACAGCGGGTTTAAGCTCTTCTAAAATAGAGGGAAAGTTATCCGCATGGACATCAATGACGACCTCGGCTTTTTCGGCGTTCCGCCCCGCGATGATGACCTCGACGCCCGTCTCTCTCAGCCGCTGCGCAATGCGCCCGCCGAAATTACCGTATCCACCAAGAATCAACACCTTACCCGTCATATCACCACTCCGTTCTCCCGCTGGTATAGCGCGTTTGGAGCGGAGTTTCCAGCGGGAATTAGCCGTTCATGTGGCGCAGCACACCGCGCATATAGGACGGCACTGGACGGCGATACCGCGCGGCTGGCATAGGTTTGCGGGCCTTCGGCTGGTTGTTCAGACCGACCAGGCTCAGCAGGATTTCACCAACAGTTGCTTTTTGTTCAAAGGCTTGCATATGTTTTCTCCGTAGGAATGCTTATTAATGTATCATACGGTAAATATATAAAGGGAACATATGGCTGTCAATATAATTATATACCTATTGGTATTGTATTATATTAGACTGAATTTTCCGTTGTTTATTCGGAGTTTCCCAAGAAATCCATCTTGCCCAGTTGTACGCCATTATGGCGCAGGATGAGATAAACCGTCACGCTGTGGAAGTAGAAATTCGGCAGAACGAAAGTGGTGAGATAGGGCAACCCAAGGAAGTGTCGCTCGGTGTTGCGGGTCTTGAAGGTGATGGTCTTCTCTTCCGTGCCGTCTATCTGCGATGCGGGAACGCTTTCCAAGAAAGCGATGGTCTTGGCGATGCGGGCGTGCAGCTCGGCGAAGGTGGATTCGGTATCTTCATAGGAAGGAATCTCGATTCCTGCCAGCCGCGCGGCGCAGCCCTTCACGCCATCGGTGGCTATCTGCACCTGACGCGCGAGGGGGAACATATCCGGCGCGAGGCGCGACTGGATGAACACGCTATGCTCAATCTTGCGGGCATCGGCATCCGCCTCTGCTTTGCGGAGAATCTCCGCAAGGTTCTTCAGACCACGGATGAAAACCGGCGTGGAAGCTTGATACATGGAAAGGGTCATGGTTAACTCATTCAAAATATGTGACAGAAAACAAAACGGATGGAAATATGGTATTACGATTTATAGGGTTTGGAATTTTATGCACGCCGATTCTATTTATTATTTATGCTATTCCAGTTATTTACGACTTCCAGCAGTCACAAGGCTATTTCAAGAGTGCTATCATTAATTTTGAATATTGGCCTCTACAAATGTATCTGTTATGTGCGGTCACAATAGTGCTTCTTGCCATCGCAGCTATCTTTAAGAACCGACTTACGTATATAGCATTCAAAAGAACTTTCTTAATCGCACTCTTGTCTTATGCAGTATGTGCATCACTTTTTGTAGTCATGGTTCTTCATAA
>VGDC01000072.1 GCA_016869895.1 Alphaproteobacteria bacterium | reverse complement strand
CTCAACGGTTTATTCCATATATTGGCCGCCATTCACCGACAGGGTCTCACCGGTGATGAAGGCAGCGTCGTCTGCAGCGAGGAAGGCCACGCAGCGCGCGACTTCTTCCGGCTCGCCGAGGCGACCGACGGGAATGTTCTTGACGATTTTGTCCAAGATGTCCTGCGGAACGGCTTTCACCATGTCAGTGGCGATATAGCCGGGGGCGATGGCGTTGACGGTGATGCCCTTCGCCGCGCTTTCACGGGCGAGGGATTTGGTGAAACCGAAGATGCCCGCTTTGGAAGCGGCATAGTTGGTCTGACCGAACTGGCCGAGCTGGCCGTTCACCGAGCTGATGGAGATGATGCGGCCGAAACCTTTTTCGCGCATGGAGTCGATGACTACGCGGGACATATTGAAGCAGGAGGTGAGGTTCACGTCGATGACGGTCTTCCACGCTTCCTGTTTCATCTTGTGCATCGCGCCGTCACGGGTGACACCCGCGTTGTTGACCAAGACATCGATAGCGCCGACTTCGGCGGTGATTTTGGCGACAGCCTCTTCGCAGGACTGGTAATCGGATACGTCCCAGCGGTAGGCTTTGATGCCCGTTTCTTTGGAGAAATCCTGCGCGGCGGTGTCATCCCCCGCATAGTTGGCCACCACGGTGTAGCTCTTATCCTTCAGGTGAAGCGCGATGGCTTTGCCGATGCCGCGCGTTCCGCCGGTCACCAATGCGATACGACTCATATCCTAACTCCCTAATTGATGTGCCGCTGAGTGCAGCTTTTCGATTTGTTATGCAGCGCGTTCGGTTTTGATTATCACGCTGCACGTTCGAGGCACATGGCAACGCCCATACCACCGCCGACGCAGAGGGTGACGAGGCCTTTTTTGGCATCGCGGCGACCCATTTCGTGCAGCAGGGTGACAAGGCAGCGCGCGCCGGATGCGCCGACCGGATGACCGAGGGCGATAGCGCCGCCGTTGACGTTCACTTTGCTGGTGTCCCAACCGAGTTCACGGTTCACGCTGATGGCCTGTGCAGCGAAGGCTTCATTCGCTTCGATGAGGTCGAGGTCTTTCGCGTCCCAACCCGCTTTCTTCAGCGCAGCGCGGCTGGCGGTGATGGGGCCGGTGCCCATGATGCTGGGGTCAACGCCGGTCTGGGCGAAAGAAACGACTTTCGCGAGGGGCTTCAAGCCGCGCTTTTTCGCTTCTTCAGCGGTCATCAGCACGACTGCGGCTGCGCCATCGTTGATGCCGGATGCGTTGCCCGCGGTCACCGTGCCTTCTTTGTCGAAAGCGGCGCGCAGCTTGGCAAGGCTTTCCACGGTGGTGTCAGCCTTGGGGTGTTCGTCCTTGTCGATGACCACATCGCCTTTGCGGCTGGCGACGGTGACGGGGGTGATCTCATCTTTGAATTTGCCATCAGCCTGTGCCTTAGCGGCTTTCTGCTGGGACTGGAACGCGAATTCGTCCTGATCGGCGCGGGTGATCTGGAACTGACGCGCGATGTTCTCAGCGGTCACGCCCATGTGATAGCCTTTGAAACCATCGGTCAGCGCGTCGAAAATCATGGTGTCAACGAACTTGGTATCGCCCATTTTCGTGCCGTTGCGCAGGTTCGCGGCGTGTGGCGCTTGGCTCATGCTTTCCTGACCACCGGCGATGACGATGCTCGCGTCACCATTGGCGATGGCCTGTGCGCCGAGTGCGACCGCGCGAAGACCGGAACCGCAAAGCTGGTTCATGCCCCATGCAGGGACTTCCACAGGGATGCCCGCGTTCACGGATGCTTGACGGGCGGGGTTCTGACCTGCGCCAGCGGCGAGGATTTGGCCGAGGATGACTTCGGAGACGTCTGCGCCCGGAATCTTGGTGGTCTCCAGCAGGCTGCGGATGACCGTCTCGCCGAGTTTGTGCGCGGGCAGGGCGGAAAGGCCGCCGTTGAATGCGCCGACAGGGGTGCGGGTTGCGCTGACGATGACCACTTCGGGGGTATGATGGCTCATGATGAATCTCCGGTTTTTGTTTTTTGCTCGGTAAGAAGTGCATCCGTTTTACGGGACAGAAGGGGCGGATGTCCAGCCTTTTTAGGCGGAAATGAGCGATTCTACCCACATGCGGAAGGGTTGCCACAACTCCTTATGGGCGCGTGGCCCCGCCACCATGCCTACATGTCCCGATATGGGGCGGCAGACGGTCGCTTCGGGGAATGCGGCGAGAATGGCTTCCGCGCTTCGCGGCGGCACGATGGTGTCCTGTGTGGGGCAGGCCGCGAAAACGGGCAAGGAAAGCCCGTCCGGCAGAATGGGTTCGCCCTTCACTTGCCATGCGCCGCGCACGGGGCGGTTCTCCTGTACCCAGCCGATGAGGCATTCCCGCGCCACGGGGGCGGTCATGTCCACATTGTCGTTCACCCAGCTTTCAATGGCGACGAATTCGCGGCTGTCTTCTTCAGCAAGTCCAGAGAATGCGGCGAATTTCCGCGCGAAGACCCATGGGTTCGCCGTGTAGAACAGCGTCTGGATAATGTCACCGGAAAGGATGGGCTGGCGGGATAGCAGGTTTTCCAGTGATTCGCGGTGGGCGAGGTCTAGCGGCACGCGCGGGAAGCCTTTGGCGTGGAAATCCCACGGGGTCGCGAGCAGCGCAAGGCCACTGAACGCTGCTTCGTGCTTCTGCGCGAGGGCGAGGGCGAGCAACCCACCCATGCAATAACCCGCCAAAATGAGCGGTTTTTTTGTGCGTTTTTGCACGATTTCGAGCGCATTCGAGAGCCGTTCGATATAATCGGCGAGGGTGAAGTCTCTTTCAGCATCCGCAGGGTCTCCCCAATCCACCACGAAGGAGCGGATGCCTTGCTCGCGCAGATGGCCGATGAGGCTGCGCCCTTCCATCAGGTCGAGTATGTAATGGCGGTTGATGAGCGATGGCACGAAGAACACCGCGGCTTTTTCGTTCTCAACCGTATAATCCAGTAAGCGGCTTCCCCCCAGCTGCGCGATGGTCTCAGCGGCAGGTTCAGGGCGGGAGTAGGGGTGTTTCAGATAATGGTGGATGCCTTCAAGCAGGCTTTGGCTTCTTGCCTTGAGCTCGTGGTTTACTGCTTGTTCCAGCGCCGCTTCGTCCACCTGAAACGGCAGCATTCCGCTTAGGTTCGGCATTCCGGCGAAGTTCGGCCAGTTCGCGTTCGAGCTCTGCGATGCGAGCCTCGCTTGCTGCAAGGCGGCGTTCGAGGCTGCGAAGAGCATCCCCTGCAACGTCAGGTGAAACGGAAGACTGGGCAGGTTGCGCGGCTGCGGCATAGGGGCCTTTCTGCAAAGCGTCGATCATCTGGGCGACGAAACGCTCATCCACCAGCATGGCGGAGAGCTGTTGTTGCCACGTGTCGATGAACTGTTTGGCGAGCAGTTGGTATTGGAATGTGGGGTCTGTCATGGTACTCAAGCGATTATGATTGACGAAAAACCGCCACGCGGCCAATATAAGCGAAAATAAAAGCTGAGGCAAAGACCCAAGCGAGCAACCTAATCATACATGATAACCAGCGTGCATCAACGCAAGAAAAGAGTATGCCATGAGCCGGAAGACTGACCCATCCGAACCGATCATCATCAAGAAATACGCCAACCGCCGCCTTTACGACACCGAGACCAGCAGCTATGTGACGCTGGAGGATCTCTGTGTGATGGTGAAGCAGGATAAGGCGTTCGTGGTGCGCGATGCGAAGACCAACGAAGACCTCACCCGCCAGATTCTGACTCAGATCATCCTCGAGCAGGAGCTTAAAGGCTCCGGCATGATGCCGCCGGATTTCCTGCGCGGTGTCATCCGCATGCATGATGAGCAGATGGGTGCGATGATGCAGCATTATCTCGACTCCTCCATGAAGACCTTCGCAGAGAATCAGGATCGTTTCCGTGGATTCGTGGAGAAGGGCATGGAGCAGTTCAAGGGTTTGAGCCCCATCAACCAGATGGAAGAACTGGCCAAACGCAACATGGATCTCATGCAGAAGACCATGGAGATGTTCAACCCCGGCGCGTTCTTCAACCCCGGTCAGGACCCTGACAAGAAGAAATAAGCTTACCGTTTTAGAGCATTTTGCTTTTGATGTGTGCAAGGCAGCCGAGGAGAGGCGCGCGCAGTGTAGATTAACTACATGAGCACGGCGAATCCGAAGGATAACGATGCACGCGGCAAAATGAATATGCTCTAGGCTTGAAAAGGCGTAAGAAAACCACTACACCTGTGGGGCTAAACCCCTTCAGATGAGTGGAAACCATGACTGCTGCCGACCTCCAAGCCCAGAATTCGCCCGTCACCATCACCCTTCCGGATGGCAGCACCCGCGCGTTCGAGACTACGGTGACCGGCGCGGAACTGGCCGCTTCCATCGGTGCGGGTCTGGCCAAGGCCGCCATTGCCGTGAAGGTGGATGGCGTGCAGCGCGATCTTTCCGAGCCGCTGCCTAACGGCGCGAAAGTCAGCATCCTGACGCTGAAAGACGCGGAAGGCCTCGACATCATGCGCCACACCACCACCGCACAGGTGCTGGCACTGGCGGTGAAGGAACTGCATCCCTCCGCGAAGCTCGCCATCGGCCCGACCATCGACAACGGCTTCTATTACGACATCGACCTTGAGCAAAGCCTCAGCAGCGATGACCTGCCCGCCATCGAGGCGAAGATGCGCGAAATTATCACGCGCGGCAAGCCCGTCGCCCGTGAAATGTGGACGCGCGCCGATGCCATCGCCATGTTCGAATCGCGCGGGGAATCCTATAAAGCCGAGCTTATCCGCGGCGCAGCAGAAGACGACACCACCGAAGCGGGCAAAGTGTCCCTGTACCGTCAGGGTGAGGGCGAGGATGCCTTCATCGACCTGTGCCGTGGCCCCCACGTCACCAGCATCAGCAAAATCTCCCCCGCCTTCCGCCTGACCAAGATTTCCGGCGCATATTGGCGCGGCGACAGCAAGAACAAGCAGCTCCAGCGCATCTACGGCGTGTCCTTCGCTTCAGAGAAAGAGCTGAAAGAATATCTCTTCATGATGGAAGAGGCGGAAAAGCGCGACCACCGCAAACTGGCGAAAGAGCTTGACCTGTTCCACCTGCAGCAGGAAGCCCATGGCAGCGTGTTCTGGCACCCGAACGGCTATATCATCTGGCGTGCGCTGGAATCCTATATGCGCCGCGCGATTGACACGGGTGGCTACAAAGAGGTGAAGACTCCACAGGTGATGGACGCGAAACAATGGGAGCAATCCGGCCACTGGGGCAAATATCGCGAGAATATGTTCGTCATCCCCGATGAAGTGCCGAATGTGGCCGATGAAGGGCCTATCGTGTCCGACAAGGCCGAGTGGATGGCGCTGAAGCCCATGAACTGCCCCGCCCACGTCCTCATCTTCAAACAGGGCATAAAGTCCTATCGCGACCTGCCATTGCGCATCTATGAGAACGGCTGCTGCCACCGCAACGAGCCGCATGGCGCGCTCCACGGCCTGATGCGCGTGCGCCAGTTCACGCAGGACGATGCGCATATCTTCTGCCGCGAAGACCAGATCGTCGACGAAGTCCGCAAATTCTGCGAATTAGCCGATCGTGTCTATAAGCACCTCGGTTTCACCAAATACACCATCAAACTCGCGCTGCGCCCCGAAAAACGCTTCGGTTCGGACGAGATGTGGGATAAGGCCGAGAACGAACTGCGCACTGCTGTGCTTGAAGCGGGTCTGGATAAGGAACACGGGTTCGAGGAACTCCCCGGTGAAGGCGCGTTCTATGCGCCGAAGCTGGAATGGCATTTGACTGATGCCATCGGCCGTACATGGCAGGTGGGCACCATCCAGTCCGACCGCGTCTTGCCGGAACGTCTGGATGCGAGCTATATCGGCGAGGACGGCGAAAAGCACCGCCCTGTCATGCTCCACCGCGCGATTTTCGGCTCGTATGAACGCTTCATCGGCATCCTGATCGAGCAGTTCGCGGGTCGCTTCCCCCTCTGGCTTGCGCCCACGCAGGTCGTCGTGGCGAGCATCACCAATGACCACGATGCCTATGCGCTGGAAGTGCGCGATTTGCTGCGCGCCGCAGGCATCCGCGCCGAGGCCGACACGAGCAACAGCAAAATCAACTATAAGGTGCGTGAGCATTCCAACGCGAAAGTGCCGGTCATCCTCGCTGTCGGCGGGCGAGAGCGCGATGAACGCACCGTGTCCATCCGCCGTTTGGGCAGCGAAGGCCAGACCGTCGCACCACTGGACGAGACCATCACCAAACTGGTCGAGGAAGCCGCCCCGCCCGCGTGATATGCATCAAACCCTTTTCGCGCATGGCATTTTGTGCTATACGGCGGTTAAGTGCTGTATATAATGCAGACGAATTCAGTTTTATGAACCAATATCAAGGAAACGCATGAGCATTAATAAATCGCGGGAAAACGAACCGCGCATCAACGAAGAAATCCGCGTCCCCTCTATCCGACTCATCGGCGCAGACGGCCAGATGGTCGGTGTCGTCCCCGTGAAGCAGGGCATCGCAGCGGCGGAAGAAGCCGGACTCGACCTCGTGGAGATCTCTCCGAACGCCGAGCCGCCCGTGTGCAAAGTGATGGATTACGGCAAGTACAAGTACGAAGCCCAGAAAAAAGCCAACGAAGCGCGCAAGAAGCAGAAGGTCATCGAAATCAAAGAGATCAAGTTCCGCCCGAACATCGATCAGCACGATTACGAGATCAAGCTCCGCGCCGCGAAGAAATTCATCGCAGAAGGCGATAAAGTGAAGTTCACCCTGCGTTTCCGTGGCCGCGAAGTGAGCCATCAGGAACTCGGCATGAAAATCCTGCAGCAGGCGAAGGCGGAAATGGCCGACACCATCCGCGTAGAAAGCGAGCCGAGGCTCGAAGGTCGCCAGATGGTCATGGTCATCGCGCCGACCGGCAACGCCTGATATTCACGTTGAGAGAGATAAAGAGAATGCCCTGCGAAAGCGGGGCATTTTTTTGCCCCAAAAAAAGATAGGCCAAAAGCAGAAACCCGCCCGGAAATGATTGCCTGTGAGGGCAAAAATAACCGGACGGGTTCCTGTGTCACAGATGTGTCGAGATCAGCTCCAGCGCTTCCAGACCGACTTGGCCTTGGCGACGATGGTGCTGCCGATGGTCTTGAAGCTGCTGTCGGAGAAGTCGAGACCGAAGAGGTAACCCTTCTCAGACCACTTCGCACCGAACCCGGAGAGCTTCGAGAGCGTCCAGAACACGATGCCGGAGAGACCGCAGACGACGACGAGCGCGAGGCTGACGATGGCGACCTGAACGGCGAGCAGCGCGAGTGCGATGGACAGGAAGGCGATGATGAGGACGGCGAGCGTCTTCTTCGAGAGCCAGATGACCGAGTTGCGCACCTTGACGTTGAACGCGGTGAACAGGACGAGCGCCACGAGAGCGACGACCAGAGCGACGTACATGTGAACCACACACCTTTCGGGTGTTTAGAAACCAGGGACACTTAGGTATGGTTTCAGCGGACAGAACAGGATGTTCAGAAACTCAGGTTTCCGGCGAGGGAGGATTTCCAGAAGGAAAAACGCACAAGCAGAAAACAAGAGTAAGAGAACGCCGTTATTATAAGGGGTAATGGTGACGGAATTGTTACAAAATCACGCAGAAAGCGCGTATTCTCATGCGTTTTTGCTGTAACTTCCGAGGATTTCGCGGACGCGTTCGCGCAGTTCGGGGCGTTCCAGCGCGAAGGCGATATTCGCCTCGATGAATCCTATCTGCTGGCCGCAATCAAACCGTTGGCCGTCGAAGCGCAGGCCGTGCGTGGGGGTGGAAGAGGCCATGGCGTTGATGGCATCGGTCAGCTGGATTTCGCCGCCTGCGCCTTTTTCCTGATTCTCCAACACGTCGAAAATGCCCGGCTCAAGGATATAACGCCCGATGATGGCGAGGTTGGAGGGGGCGGTGCCCGCTTTCGGCTTCTCGACCACGCTGGACGCGGCGACGAGCTTGCCCGTTTCACCGGAGGGGGAGAGTACGCCATAGCTGCTGGTGGCTTCCGGCGCGACTTCCATGGTGGCGACCATATTGCCGCCCGTGGTGGCATAGGCGTCTATCATCTGCTTGAGGCAGGGTGTGCCAGCCAAGATGAGGTCATCGGGCAGGAGCACGGCGAATGGCTCATCCCCGATGAGATGGCGCGCGCACCAGACGGCATGGCCTAGGC
>VGDC01000071.1 GCA_016869895.1 Alphaproteobacteria bacterium | reverse complement strand
CCTTCGGCAGGAAACGGGCGTAATAGACCGTCTGTTCGTTGGAGGTGAAGGCGTTGATGCTCGCGCCGACATCCTCGAAAATCTCGGCTATCTGGCGGGCATTGCGGGTCTTCGTGCCTTTGAAGGCCATATGCTCCAAGAAGTGCGACAGGCCGTTCTCGGATGCATCCTCATAGCGCGCGCCGACATCCACCGAAATCGCCAAGGCGATGGTGTGCTTGCCCGGCAGCGACTCCGTAGCAACACGGAGACCGTTGGGCAAGGTCGTCAGGCGATAGGTCGATGCGTCGTTGCGGCTCATGCTTTCTTCTGTTCCTTGTCGATGAACGCTTTCAGCGCGCCCAAATCGTTCTCCAGCGTGTCATAGCGTTCGGCAGCGGTCATCAGTCCGTCCATATGCGGCGGCAGGGCGGGGGTGATGCCACAGGCGCGCTCCACCGCATCGGGGAATTTCGCCGGATGCGCGGTGGACAGCACCACAATGGTCTCCCCGTCCCGCGCCACTTTTTCCGCAGCGGCGATGCCCACGGCGGTATGCGGGTCTGCCAGATAATCCGACTGTTCCAGCACACGGCGGATGGTGGCGGAAGTTTCCGCATCACCGGCACGCCCACTGGCGAAACCCTTCTGCAACGCGAGTTTCACGGGTTCTGACAGAGAGAATACCTGTTTTTCGCGTAAATCCGCCATCTGCTTACGGATTTTTTCGCCATCGAACCCGTGCAATTCATAAAGCAAGCGCTCGAAATTGCTGGAAATCTGGATGTCCATGCTGGGGCTTAGGGTGGGCGATACACCGTCCATCTTATACTCGCCGGAGCGCACGCAACGATCCAAGATGTCGTTGCTGTTGGTGGCGATGATGAGGCGGTCGATGGGCAGTCCCATACGACGCGCGATGTGTCCAGCGTAGATATCGCCGAAATTACCCGTGGGCACGGCGAAGCTGACAGCACGGGCGGGCGCGCCCAAAGCCAGCGCGGCGTAGAAGTAATAGACGACCTGCGCGAGAATCCGCGCCCAGTTGATGGAATTGACGGCGACGAGGCGATGCGCCTTGCGGAATTCCGCATCCGCGAACAGGGCTTTCACCGCATCCTGACAATCATCGAATGTGCCTTTGAGCGCGATGTTATGCACGTTCTTGTCAGCAATCGTCGTCATCTGGCGGCGTTGCACGTCTGATACACGACCCGCAGGATGCAGGATGAAAATATCCATATTATCACGCGCGCGGCAGCCAGCGATGGCGGCGGAGCCAGTGTCACCGGAGGTCGCGCCGACAATGGTGATGCGCTCATCGCGGCGTTTCAGGAAATAATCCAGCGTGCGGCCAAGGAACTGCAGGGCGAAATCCTTGAAAGCCAGCGTGGGGCCGTGGAACAGCTCCAGGATATGGCGGTTATGCCCCACCTGCACCAGCGGCGCGACAGCGACATGGCGGAAGTCCTCATACGTCTCGGTCAGCAGCGCGCGCAGGTCAACTTCGGGGATGGCATCACCCACGAAAGGCGCGATGACTTCATAGGCCAACTCATGATAGGGCAGCTTCGCCCACGCGACCAGCGTGTGCGGCTCGATGCGCGGCAGGGTCTTCGGCACATACAAGCCGCCGTCCACCGCGAGGCCAGTCAGCACGACATCCTCAAAACCGAGTTCCGGCGCGTTGCCGCGCGTGCTTTCGTAGCGGATAGGCGTATTCATGCGCTCAAGTACCTGTCGTGGAGGTGTTTAAGGTAAATATCGGCGTTCAAAGGCTCGCCCGTGGCCTGTTTCAGCAATTCCTGACGGGATGCGCTGGAGGCTTTTTCATGGACGTTGGTTTTCAGCCAGCCGACGATGGCGGAGAAATCGCCCTTCTCCACCTGCTCGCCCCATGCGGGAAGCTGCGCCTTAAGCGCCTGCGCCCATTGTGCGGCAATCATCGCGCCGAGCGTATAGGTGGGAAAATAGCCGAAAGAACCGCCCGGCCAGTGGATGTCCTGCAACACACCCAACGCATCGGACGGCGGGGTGATGCCCAGTTTCTCCTGCATCTTGGCATTCCACGCTTCGGGCAAGTCTTCCACTTCCAGCTTGCCGGAAATCAGGTCTTTCTCCAGCTCATACCGCAGGATGACATGGGAAGGATAGGTCACTTCATCGGCATTCACGCGGATGAAATCGGGCTTCACGCGGATGCCGAGGCGGTAAAGATTCTCCGGCGAGAGGTCATCATCGGTCTGCCCGAATGATTCGGCGAGGATAGGCGCGGCATAGCGCAGGAATTCGCGGCTGCGGCACAGCTGCATCTCCACGAAGAGCGACTGGCTTTCATGGACGGACATACCGCGCGCATCACCCACAGGCTGGGAACGCCATTTGGCGGGCAGGTTCTGCTCATAGAGCGCATGACCCGTCTCGTGCAGCACGCCTTGCATGGCGACGACGAAGTCCGCTTCGTTATAGCGCGTGGTGATGCGCACGTCACCCGGCACACCGCCGCAGAAGGGATGCACGCTGATGTCGAGACGACCCGTGAAACCGAGTGCGCGCATGAAGATTTCGCTGGCCTTGTGCTGGTTCTCTTGCGGATAATGGCCGGCGATGGGTTTCACGACCAGATTCTCCGCTTGAAAGGCCATGGCCTTTTCGCGGAGAACGGGCAATTCGGCGTTCAGACGGGCGAATAATGCGTCTACCTCGGCCATGCGTGTGCCACTGTCATACCCATCCATCAGGGCATCATAGGGCAGAAGATTCAGCGCGGAAGCTTTCGCGGCGGCTTCTTCACGCACCAGCGCGACGACGCGTTTCAAGTAGGGCGCGAAGCTTTTGAAATCATTGTTCCGCCGCGCACCGCGCCAGAAAGCTTCGCTTTCGGAGGTCGCCAGAGCCTGCTCACGCACCAGCTTCACATCGACACTGGTGGCATGCTGCCATTTGCGGCGCATCTCGTGCAGGTTGGCCTGCTGCCATGCATCGAGCGATGCAGCGTCCGACTCGGCGGCATCAAGCCAATCGCCCACGCGGGGGTCGTTGATATTCTCATGGATGGCCTGCGACAAGGCGGCCAGATGCTCGCCGCGCACGGGGGCGGAGGATTCGGGCATCATCACCGCCGCATCCCAATGGAGCATGCTGAGCGCACCGGAAAGGGCGTTCTGCTGGGCGAAATGGGTTTCCAGCGAGGCGTAAGCGATGGTCATGCAGCAGCCTCCGGTTTACGGCGATGCGCCAGCAGGAAGATGGTGATGCCCGCGAAGGCCAGCGCGAACCATGTCACCGCGTAATAGAAATGGTCGTTGCGCAGGGTGATATCATAATTCCCGCGCGGATAAGGCAGGATGCTTTCGGGGTGGTTGGCCTCCACGGCTTCGACCAGGACGGGCAGCATGTCCAACTGTGCTTCCTTATTCATGCGCGCGATGTCATAGGAGAACCAGATATTTCCCTTCACGTCATGGTCGGGCAGGAAGGGGTTGCCGGTATTGGCTTGCAGCAACATGCCTTCGATGGTCACTTCGCCGTTCGTCGCGGAAAGCGGCTCTGGGCGCAGCGCAGGATCTTTCTTCTCCAGCGGAATCCAGCCACGGTTCACCAAGAGCACGATGGGGGCTTTGCCCGCTTCATCCCGCGCTTCATCGCGCACCAAGAACGGCGTCAGCACGTCATAACCCAGCGCGCCCTGATAGTAGCGTCCGATGAGATGGAATTCGCGATCGTCCATATACACGCCCGTCAGGCGCACTTTGCGGAAGGTCAGAGCTTCAAGCTGTTCGGGGTCGGTCGGCAGGTCGGCAGCGGTCAGCGGGGCTTGGGTCTTCGCGGCTTCCAGCTCGGCGATCAACCCTTCTTTCCACTGCAACCGCTGCACCTGCCAGATACCCAAGACAAGGCAGATGCCAACCAACAATGTGGTGAAGAATACGGCGGGTTTGCCGGGGCGATTCAGCTCCCATTTGCCGAGGCGATAGGGGGTGTCACTCATCGAGGAAGGCTTCCTGCTGGTGTTTGTATTGCATGGCGATGATGATGCCCTTCGACCAGCGCAGCACATAGAGCGAGCCGATGATGCTGACGGGAATCCACAGGGCGGCGTGCACCCAGTAAGGCGGCTGGAAGAAGACTTCGGTGAGCACTGCGCCGATGGCCGCCAGCGTGCCGACGATGGAGATGGCGAAGAACGCGGGCCCGTCGCCCTTCTCGCTATTGGAGAAATTCAGGCCGCAATGGCTGCAAGCGGGGCGGACGGCGAGCAGGCCATTCAGGAGTTTGCCTTCCCCACAGCGGGGGCAGCGGCCAGCGAATCCCGTCTTCAGCACCGAAAGGGTTTCGGCGGCGGTCAGTTCCTCGGCGTTGTATTCGCTCAACTTCCCCACCAGTACACGCAGACGAAGAGGAAGAGCCAGACCGCATCGACGAAGTGCCAGTACCACGCGGCGAATTCGAAGCCGAGGTGGCCTTTGGGGGTCAGCGTGCCGCGATGGGCGCGGATGAGCGCCACGGCAAGGAAGATGGTGCCGACGATGACGTGGAAACCGTGGAAACCGGTGGCCATGTAGAAGGTGGAGGGGTAGATGCCATCCTTGAAGGCGAAGGTGGCGTGGGAATACTCCAACGCTTGCAAGCCGGTGAAGGACAGGCCGAGCAGCACGGTGATGAGCAGCGCGGTTTTCACTTCATCATTACGATTGCCAGCGAGCAGCGCATGATGCGCCCAAGTGACGGTCGTGCCGGAGAGCAGCAGGATGAGGGTGTTGATGAGCGGCAGATCCCATGCATCAAGGGTGGTGATGCTGGCGGGCGGCCAGATGCCGTCCTTCACCGCAGGCCAGACGCCATCGAGCGGCAGGAACGGATCGAGCGATGCCCAGAAGAACGCCCAGAAGAAGGCGGCGAAGAACATGATCTCCGACACGATGAACAGCAGCATGCCATAGCGCAGGCCGGTCTTCACGGTCTCGTTATGGGCTTTATCGTGGATGCCTTCGCGGATGACATCGCGCCACCAGGCGTAAGCCACGCCGAGGGTGGAGACGAGGCCGAGGAACAGCACCACGCCGCCGTGATTCACATTGTGCATCGTCAAGACGCCACCGCCCGTGAGGAACAGCAGCGCGAAGGAGATCGCCATCGGCCATGGGCTGGGGTTCACCAGATGGTAGGGATGCTTGGGCGCGTGGGAATCCGCGTGTTTGGCCATGGTCGTCATTCCTTTAAGGACAATTCATTCGTCGGGGCGAGGCAATGCCTTACGGCGTGTTGCGCCCTTCTACACTCTGGTTTTTACTCAAAAAAAACGTATAAGACAAGGTCACAGTTTTGAGATCCTTCAGAAACGGGTCGTTCTCGATCTCTGGGTCGATGAAGAAGGAGACGGGCATATGCATCTCCTCACCCGGTTTGAGCAGTTGATTCTCGAAGCAGAAGCACTGGATTTTATTGAAGTATTTCGATGCAAGCAGGGGCGTGACGTTGTAAATGGCCGTGCCCACGACAGGCTCGGTGCCATCGTTCTTGGCGGAGAAGCTGGTGAGGCGTTCTTCGCCTACCCGCACCTCGATGGCGCGTTCATCGGCCTTGAACTCCCACAGCAGCTCCTTGGCGGTGTCCGCATTGAAGCGGATGACCATTTTCCGTTCCAACGGTTTCTCCGGCGCTTTTTCGGCGACCATGGTGGTGCCGCCGTAACCCGTCACTCGGCAGAACATGTCATACAGGGGGACTGCCGCGAAGGTGAGGCAGACCATCCCCACCACGATGCCAACCATACTGGCGGCAAGGGAAGCGTTGCTGCGGGGTTTCGCAGGGGGAGATTCGGCATCCCGGTTTTCCCGGTCTTGGCTCACGGCATCACCTTTCGGGTTTGAAGACCTGTCAGGCCTGCATCTTCAGGGTCGCGACCACGAACAGCACCACCACGATGCCAAGCAGCACGACGAGCAGTGTCGCGTTCTTGCCTTTCTGGCTGGTATGGCGCGGGCCTAAAGGCATGGTGTATCAGCCTTGGGTCTGGTCAGACGCGCCACGACGGCTGCGATACAGGTCGAGCATGACCAGCACGAAGATGGTGAACAGGCTGCCAATGACAAAGCTCATACCCATGATCATCACCGATGCTTCGCCGCATGCGCGCAAAATTTCCAATTCCATGGTCTTCCCTTTCATTCATGCTCCGCGCCCCGGTGGTGCGTGGATGGTTACACACCACTAAAGAAGCGTCAGCACACCCAGATTGTCAATGAATTTGTCCACAATCAGCGCAAGGAAGATGGCGAAGAGATACAGGATGGAATAGCCGAACATGGCGCGGGCAGGCTTGTCGTCATCGGATTTCAGGACTTTCCAGGCATGGCGGATGAATTCGCCGCTCAGCAGAAGGGCGGTGATGCCGTAAAGCCAAGTGGACATACCGATGAACCATGGCGCGAGGGTCACAGGCAGGAGGATGAGGGTGTAAACCAGCATCTGTTTCTTGGTCGCCTCCAGCCCCGCCACCACGGGCAGCATGGGTACGTTGGCGCGACGGTAATCGCCGTTGCGGTACAAGGCCAGTGCCCAAAAATGCGGCGGCGTCCACAGGAAGACGATGAGGAACATCAGCCATGCCTCCGGAGCAAAGGCATCGCCGGACATGGCCGCCCAGCCGATGACCGGAGGGAACGCACCCGCCGCGCCGCCGATGACGATGTTCTGCGGGGTGCGGCGTTTCAGCCAGACGGTGTAGATGATGACATAGAAGGCGATGGCACCCGCAAGGATGGCGGCGGAAAGCCAGTTCACCGCGATGCCCATGAGCGAGACGGAAGCCAGCGCCAGCAACAGGCCGAAAACGAGGCCGTCATCCGCGGAGATGCGTCCTGCGGGAATGGGGCGGTTTACCGTGCGCAGCATGACCGCGTCAATGTCACGGTCGAACCACATGTTTATCGCGCCGCCTGCGCCGGAACCGATGGCGATACACAGCACCGCGATGGCTTGCAGGAAGGGATGCAACTGGCCGGGGGCGAGCATCAGTCCGGCGAATCCGGTGAAGACCACCAGCAGCATCACGCCGGGCTTAAGCAGAGTGATGAAATCCTTGACGCTGGAGGCTTCGGGGGCGTTCTCGACCACAGGCGACAGGCTGTGCGCATCACCGACCAGCACATCCGTGGCCGCCTCGCTCTGCTCTGACATAGGAATCCCCTTGGAATGAACGGGGCGCGGTGATTATCCGCGCCCCGATCTCTTTTAGTGGTGGCCTTTGGGAACCGGTGGCAGTTCGTCAAAGGTGTGATAGGCCGGCGGGGAAGTGACCGTCCACTCGAGTGTGGTCGCACCTTCGCCCCATGGGTTGTTGCCAGCGGGCACCTTACGGATGAAGGCGACAGCCACCACCACGAGGAACAGTGCCGCGGAAGCCGCACCCATGTAAGAACCGATGGAGGACCAATAGTTCCAGTGGGCGTAGACATCCGGATAATCGGGGATGCGGCGCGGCATACCGGCGAGGCCGAGGAAGTGCTGCGGGAAGAAGGTCAGGTTCGTGCCGATGAAGAGCAGCCAGAACTGCAGCTTCGCCAGACGTTCAGGGAACATATAGCCCGACATCTTGGGGAACCAGTAATAGAAGCCGGTGAACACGCCGAAGAGCGCGCCCAAGGACATCGCATAATGGAAGTGGGCGACGACGTAATAGGTGTCGTGCATGTAGACGTCGATGGGGTTGTTCGCCAGCACCACGCCCGTCACACCGCCGACGGTGAACAGGAAGATGAAGCCGAGGGCGTAGATCATCGGCACGGTGAAGCGGATGGAGCCGCCCCACATGGTGGCGATCCACGAGAAGATCTTGATGCCCGTGGGTACGGCGATGACCATGGTGGCGAGCATGTAGTACGCGCGGACGTTCACGGACATACCGACGGTGAACATGTGGTGCGCCCAGACGATGAAGCCAAGGAAACCGATGGAGCACATCGCGCCGACCATGCCCAGATAGCCGAAGATGGGCTTGCGGGAGAAGGTGGAGACCACTTCGGAGACGATACCGAAAGCGGGCAGGATGAGGACGTAAACCTCAGGGTGACCGAAGAACCAGAACAGGTGCTGGTACAGAATCGGATCACCGCCGCCAGCGGGGTTGAAGAAGGTGGTGCCGAAATTACGGTCGGTCAACAACATGGTGATGGCACCCGCCAGAACAGGCAGCGACAGCAGCAGGAGGAAGGCGGTGAGCAGGATGGACCAGGCGAAGAGCGGCATTTTCAGCAGCGTCATGCCG
>VGDC01000070.1 GCA_016869895.1 Alphaproteobacteria bacterium | reverse complement strand
TCAGCAGGTCGAGGGCGAAATATTCGATGAAGAACTGGGCGTCATAGCGCAGGGATTGGCTGTAAAGCGTGTGCAGGATGGCGTGTCCGGTGCGGTCGGCGGCGGCGCAGGTGCGCTGCGCTGCAGGGCCGGTGCCGTATTGCGTGGTCATACCGCCGAAGGGACGCTGATAGATTTTGCCTTCTTTGGTACGGGAGAAGGGGACACCGAAATGCTCCAGCTCAAGCACGGCTTCCTTGGCGTTCTTGCACATGTACTCGATGGCGTCCTGATCGCCGAGCCAGTCGGAGCCTTTGACCGTGTCGTACATATGCCAGCGCCAGTCGTCATCCCCCATGTTGCCGAGCGCGGCGGAGATGCCGCCCTGCGCCGCCACCGTGTGGCTGCGGGTGGGGAAAACCTTAGTGATGCAAGCCGTTTTCAGGCCGACGGAGGACATGCCCAGCGTGGCGCGCAGACCCGCGCCGCCCGCACCGACAACGACGGCGTCAAAGAAGTGGTCAACGATTTCGTAGTTACCTGAGTTTTCATTCGTGCCAGACATGGCAGGACATCCTTATGCGAATTAGGCGAAGTGGATTTTGATGATGGCGAGAACCGACATGGCCGAAAGCACCGCGAAACCGAAGCTGCTGGCCAGCAGCACAAGATATTTGCGGCCGTGGCTGTGCACATAATCCTCGATGATGACCTGCAGGCCGAGCTTGCCATGATGGCAGGAGACCAGCAGGAACAGGGCGAGGAGAATCGCCTGCGCAGGGCTTTTCAGCCATTCCTGCACGCCTTCAGCGGAAGCGAAGGTGAGTGCGATGACATGATAGACCAGCCAGAGGGTCAACGGGATGAGGGCGACTGCGGTGACACGCTGCATCCACCAATGGTGCGTGCCGTTCTTGGCGGAACCAAGGCCACGGACTTTGGCGAGCGGGGCGCGGAGTGAGGAATGTTTGCTGCTCATAGGGAAATTCCGATTACTTGTTCAGCAGGAGATACCAGAGGAAGGCCGTGAGGATGATTGCGCCACCCGCGACAATCTGGCCGGAGCGTTTGGCAGGGGCGACCTCAAGGCCAATCACCGCATCCCAGAAAAGATGGCGGATGCCGTTCATGAAATGCAGCATGAAAGCGAATGTCCAGCCGATGAGGAAAAGCTTGCCGAGCCACGATGCGCCGAAATCCTGGAAGTGCACGACCGCTTCGGGGCAATAGGCCACAGACCAGATCCAGCCGACGAAGAACACGATGCCAGCAATCAACGCCACGCCGGTCGCGCGGTGGAAGATGGACAAGGCCATGGTGATGTGCCAGCGGTAGATGGAAAGATGCGGAGAAAGCGGGCGGGGGTGGGAGACGTTGGCTGGCAGGGGAGCAGCGGAGGATTTGCTTTCGGTCATGGATTCACCTGAAGGTATTTATGAATACATCATGGGCTGATTAATACCCCTTTCCGGCTCGGAATAACAGCGAAAAATGCGCACATTCACCCATTCATCCCCGCATAGCTTTATGAAAAATATGAGAATAATTATCATTTTCATGCGGGCGGTGGCGGCAACGAAAAAGGCGCGCCGGAATGAACCGACGCGCCTTCATCAGAATCGCAATGAAATCAGGCCTTTGCGAGGGATTTCTTCGGTGTGAGGCCGTGGTTCGAAATCAGCTCCTCGGCAATCTGCACGGCGTTGAGCGCAGCGCCTTTGCGGAGGTTATCGGCGACGACCCACATGCTGAGACCGTTCTTCACCGTCGCGTCCTTACGCAAGCGGGAAACGAAGACGGCATCTTCACCGGAGACGTCGGCGGGGGTCATGAAATCGTTCGCCTGAGTGAGGCTGACGCCCGGCGCGGCGGCGAGCAGTTCCCGTGCCTCTTCCACGGAGATGGGGTTCTCGAATTCGACGTTGATGGATTCGGAGTGCCCCACGAAGACGGGAACGCGCACGCAGGTGGCGTGAACGGCGATGGCGGGGTCAAGAATCTTCTGGGTCTCGACGACCATTTTCCATTCTTCCTTGAAGCTGCCGTCGGGCATGGCCACGTCAATCTGCGGAATCAGGTTGAACGCGATGCGTTTGGAGAACTTTACGGGTTCTTTCACGTCGTTCACATAGATGGATTTCGTCTGGTTATACAGCTCGTCCATACCTTCTTTGCCCGCACCGGAGGTGGACTGATAGGTGGAGACGACGACGCGCTTGATCTTCGCGCGGTCGTGCAAAGGCTTCAACGCCACGACCATCTGGATGGTGGAGCAGTTGGGATTCGCGATGATGTTGCTCTTGCGGAAATCCGCGAGCGCGTCGGAGTTCACTTCCGGCACGACAAGGGCGATGTGCTCATCCATGCGGAACTGGGAGGTATTGTCGATGACGACGCAACCGGAAGCCGCCGCGCGGGGGGCGTGCACTTTAGAGACCGCGCCGCCGGGGGAGAAGAGGGCGATGTCCGTATCAGAGAAATCGTAATCATCCAATGACTTGACCTTGAGAATCTTCTCGTCGCCAAAGCTGACTTCGCGCCCGATGGACTTGCTGGAAGCAAGCGCGACGACATCGCTGGCGGGGAAATTGCGCTCAGCAAGGATTGAGAGGATTTCGCGGCCTACGTTACCCGTTGCGCCGACCACAGCGACTTTGAACGCCATTGCTTTTATTCTCCTTTATCACAGACATGTTGGTTGGTTTCCACCCCTTCCGGCTTGGCGAGGGTGTATAGATAGGGATCGCTGCCCAGAACGTCTGTCGGGCATTTCTGCAGCTCCAACACGCGGGGATCGCGCATCATCTCGGTGGCGACGTCACGCGCGTATTCCTGCGCGATTTCGCGTTTGCCGTTACCGCAGAGATGGCTGATCTTCTGCTTATGCGCGTCGTCCATGGTCTTCAGGTTGTCCACGCTGTCGTTGCCACCAGCGCGATTGACGCATTTCTGCAAGGAACGGGTGCGCGGCTTCACGAATTCGGAGGAAGCAAGGCGCGTATCGCTGCTGGGAAGCACTGAAAGCTTGAGTTTCTGGAAAGCCGTGCGCTCAGCCGGAGTGGATTCGATGGCGGCTGCCTGCGCGGTCGCGCACAGCAGGATGGACGCCGCAAGGGCGAGTATCATACGGGTTTTCATTGGCGGCTCCTTGCGGCCAGAAGTTTCAGGAACCTGTCTTCAGGCTCTGATCTTGTGCCGCAAGCGCTTGTAAACGGGCGATGATGGCAGCGCCCATTTCCGCGGTTCCCACTTTGCGTGAGCCTTCTTCTACGATGTCTGCAGTTCTGATGCCGGATTCGAGGACTTCCGTCACAGCGGTCTCCAGCAAGTCGGCGCAAGCACCACGCCCGAAGGAATATCTTAGCATCATTGCGAAGCTAAGGATAGTCGCAATCGGGTTCGCGACGCCTTTGCCCGCGATGTCAGGCGCAGAGCCGTGCACAGGCTCGTAGAGCGCGGGGATTTTGCCGTTTGCGTCCTTCGCGCCGAGGGAGGCGGAGGGAAGCATACCCAAAGAGCCGGTGAGCATCGCCGCGCAATCGGAAAGGATGTCGCCGAAGATATTGCCGGTGACCATCACATCGAACTGGCGCGGGTTGCGCACGAGCTGCATGGCGGCATTGTCCACATACATGTGGGAGAGCGCGATGTTCGGATATTCCGTGTCGCCGATTTTCTGCACTTCTTCGCGCCACATCTCGGTGGATTCCAGCACGTTCGCTTTATCCACGGAGCAGACGCGGCCATTGCGCTTGCCAGCCAAGTCGAAGGCGACGCGGGCGATGCGGTGCACTTCTGGGGTGGTGTAGACCATGGTGTTAATGCCACGGCGAGTACCGTCCGGCAGGGTTTCCACGCCGCGTGGCGTGCCGAAATAGATGTCGCCCGTGAGTTCGCGGATGATCATGATGTCGAGGCCTGCGACCACTTCCGGCTTCAAGGTGGAAGCCTTCGCCAGCGCGGGGAAGCAAATGGCGGGGCGGAGATTGGCGAAGAGTTGCAGCTCTTTACGCAAGCCCAGAAGGCCGCGTTCGGGGCGCACGGAGTAATCCAGCGATTCCCATTTGGTGCCGCCGACCGCGCCGAGCAGGATGGCATCGGCTTTGTGCGCGGCTTCCAGCGTTTCGGGAGGCAGGGGATTGCCCGTTTCATCATAGGCCGAACCGCCGACCAGCGCAGAAGAGGTGGTGAAGGTCTTGCCGCGGTTCTTGGAGAACCAATCGATGATTTTCGTGGTTTCCGCTACGACTTCCGGGCCGATGCCGTCACCGGGGAGGAGGAGGATATGCGCGGGAGCTGCGGTGGACATGGGAATCTCCGGGGAAATCAGGATGAAGCGGATGAATTATGCGGATTTCTTGGCGAGCCAAGGGGTGCGGGACTGCTGGGCGGATTCATAGGCATCGATCTTCGGGGCTTTTTCAAGGGAAAGTCCGATGTCGTCAAGGCCGTTGAGCAGGCAGTGCTTGCGGAAGCTTTCCACCTCGAAAGGAATCGCTGGCTGATTGCCTGCGGTGATGGTCTGTTCCGGCAGATTCACGGTCAACTGCGCTTTGCCGCCGTTGTCCTTTGCCCATTGCATCAGCTTCGCCACGGTGTCTTTATCCAGCTTGATGGGCAGGATGCCGTTCTTGAAGCAGTTATTGAAGAAGATGTCGGCGAAAGACGGCGCGATGACGCAGCGGATGCCGAAATCCAGCAGTGCCCAAGGGGCGTGCTCGCGGGAAGAGCCGCAGCCGAAGTTATCTCCTGCGACGATGATCTGCGCGTTGCGATACACGTCCTGATTCAACACGAAGTCCTTGATTTCGCTGCCATCGGCATTGTACCGCATCTCGTCGAAGAGGTTTTTGCCGAGGCCGGTGCGTTTGATGGTCTTCAGGAACTGCTTCGGGATGATCATATCGGTGTCGATATTGATCAGATCCATCGGCGCGGCGGTTGCGGTGAGCGTAGTGAACTTCTGCATAATCTGCAATCTGCCTAATTATTTTTTCGGATAAAGTTTGTCAATTACAGCTGCGACGAACTGGTCTGCCAACATCACTTCTTGTTCAGTAACGGCTTCAACCGTTCCGTGGGCGATTAGACCAGCAGCACCACCAATATTTCCACCGTTTACGATAACCTGTGTTTTACCAAGCTGACGCTTTGTCTGCAAATCATAGAGTTGAATATCGGCCCAAAGTCTATAGCTATCCCCAATCAGCATAGCTCTGGCTACGTTTATAGAGGTATTAACATCAATGACATTGATTTTTAGGCCAACGCTAGGTGCGCGACCACGACCCGCAAGTTTTTGCTGCAATTTCGGGGTGATAAGCTTCTTCATTGACCAGTATTCTGGCTCGTTAGCAAGCTCAGCATTCGCAGGAGCTACGTAGATGGATTGAATCTGATACTGACCTGCATTTAGGTCGCTAGTCATTTCAATTGGTTTTTGGCAAGCAGACAATCCAACAACTAGCAAGCTGAGTAAGGCGAAACGGCGAATAAACATCATGCCACCTGCTTCGTGAGTGTGCGGACGTCGGTCAAATGACCCGTGATGGCGGCAGCGGCAGCCATAGCGGGGCTGACAAGATGGGTGCGGCCACCGCGACCCTGACGGCCTTCGAAGTTACGATTGCTCGTGGAAGCGCAACGTTCGCCCGGCTCGAGTTTGTCGGCATTCATGGCGAGGCACATGGAGCAACCCGGCTCGCGCCAGTCGAAGCCCGCTTCGATGAAGACTTTATCAAGGCCTTCTTTCTCGGCCTGTTCTTTCACAAGGCCGGAACCGGGAACGATCATCGCATTGACAGTGCTGGCGACGTGCTTGCCTTTGACGACATCGGCCACGGCGCGCAGGTCTTCGATGCGGCCATTGGTGCAAGAGCCGATGAACACGCGGTCAACGGGGATTTCAGACAATGGTGTGCCTGCGGTCAAACCCATATAATCCAAAGAACGCTGCACAGCGGCGGCTTTGGCGGGGTCTTTGATGTCGGCAGGATTCGGGACAACTGCGGTGATGGGCAGCACGTCTTCTGGGCTGGTGCCCCAAGTGACTTGCGGCACAATGTCTGCGGCGTTCAACACGACGGTGGTATCATAATGCGCGCCGGGGTCGCTTTTCAGGGTCTTCCAGTAAGCCACGGCGGCGTCGTAATCCGCGCCTTTGGGAGCCATCGGACGGCCACGGAAGTATTCGAAGGTTTTTTCGTCGGGTGCAATCAAGCCAGCGCGCGCGCCTGCTTCGATAGACATATTGCAGACGGACATGCGGCCTTCGACGGAAAGGGATTCAATCGCTTCGCCAGCGTATTCAATGACATAGCCGGTGCCGCCCGCAGTGCCGATCTTGCCGATGACGGCGAGGGTGATGTCTTTCGCGGTGACGCCTTCGGGCAGTTTGCCATCCACGCGCACGAGCATATTTTTCGCGTGACGCTGGATGAGGGTCTGCGTGGCGAGGACGTGCTCGACCTCGCTGGTGCCGATGCCGAACGCCAATGCGCCGAATGCGCCATGGGTGGAGGTGTGGCTGTCGCCGCAGACGATGGTGGTGCCGGGCAGGGTGAAGCCCTGTTCAGGGCCGACGATGTGCACGATGCCTTGGCGGATGTCCATCAACGGGAAATAGGGGACGCCGAATTCCGCGCAGTTCTCGGCCAGTGTCTCGACCTGAATGCGGGAGGTTTCGTCTGCGATGCCCTGTGCGCGGCCTTCGGTCGGCACGTTGTGGTCAGCGACCGCAAGCGTAGCATCCGGGCGGCGCACTTTGCGGCCGGACATGCGGAGGCCTTCGAACGCTTGTGGACTGGTTACTTCGTGTACGAGGTGGCGATCGATATAAAGCAGGCAAGTGCCGTCATCCTGAGTATCGACAAGATGGGCGTTCCATATCTTATCATAGAGCGTTTGGGGGCGTTCCATTGATTGCGCAAAACCTCTGTAGTAAACCAGTCCACATTATAACATGCTAAATAATAGCAAATGAGCGTTCAACCAACAAGCCGCTAAGCGGCCAGTTGCTTATGCTTCTTTAGAAGCGGTCTTAGCAGCTTCGTGAGCGAAATCACGCTTCTCTTTGATGCGCGCAGATTTACCGCTGCGGTCACGAAGATAGAAGAGTTTCGCGCGACGAACGTCACCGCGGCGAACAACGGTGATGCTTTCAAGGCGTGGCGAGAAGAGAGGGAAGGTGCGCTCTACGCCTTCGCCGTGGCTGATTTTGCGGACGGTGAAAGAAGAGTGGAGACCGCGGTTCTTGCGGCCGATGACGACGCCTTCGAAGGCCTGTACGCGCTCGGTGGTGCCTTCAACGATACGGACGTTGACGCGGACGGTGTCGCCAGCTGCGAAGTCAGGAATGGTTTTGCCTTCGGTCACCTGTGCGAGGTGGGTCTGTTCAAGTTTCTGAATCAAGTTCATGGTGGTAATCCCCAAAAAATATTTCTGAAAATAACAGTACCCGCAAGGTGCGCCGAGAACGGCGTGTCATAGTGGGCTGTTACCTTAAGCCCGATGACCACCCGGTCACCGTGACTTAGTCTTTTACGCGTAGTCTGGCATAGCGTTCCCACAAGTCAGGGCGGCGGGTCTTGGTGACCTGCTCAGCCTGGGCGAGACGCCAAGCGCGAATCTGTTCGTGATGTCCGGAAAGCAGCACATCTGGTACGGGCTTGCCCTTCCAAACAGGCGGCCGAGTATAGTGCGGATATTCCAGAAGTCCAGCATAATCAGCGTGTAAACCGAAACTTTCTTCGCCTAATGCATCATCGCCGTGGATGACCCCGTCAACAAGGCGCAAACAGGCATCCAGCAAGGCTAAGGCAGGGATTTCACCGCCGGAGAGGACGAATTCACCGAGGCTTAGGTCAAGCGGTTGATGTTCCTCGAAAATGCGTTCATCGATGCCTTCGAAGCGACCACAGAGCAAAATAAGCGGTTTTTTCGCCAGCTCGGCCACGAGCGGCATGGTGATGGGTTTTCCGCGCGGTGTGAAGTGCACCAGCTGGGCATTCGGCAGCTTGGCTTTCGCGGCGGTGAGGGCGGCATCCACTACGTCAGGGCGCAAGACCATGCCCGTGCCACCACCATAGGGCGTGGCATCGACGGTTTTGTGTTTGTCCGTCGCGAAATCGCGGATGTTCATGGTCTCCAGCGACCAGATGCCATTCTCCAAAGCTTTGCCTGCAAGGGAATGACCAAGAGGGCCGGGGAACATTTCAGGGAAAAGCGTGAGCGCGAGGGCGGAAAAGAGCGGTTCAGTCATCGTTCTGGGCATCTTTGCGGCTGCCTGCTTCGATGGTTTCAGGCAAAGAGGCGGTGATGAAACCTTTTTTCGCGTCGATTTCCGGGAAATTCTGGCGGGTGAAGGCGAAC
>VGDC01000069.1 GCA_016869895.1 Alphaproteobacteria bacterium | reverse complement strand
GCAATGCGTGGACACGACTGAGCAGAAGAATCTGGAAATGCGCTTCGCCCATTCGCAGAAGATGCAGGCCGTCGGCCAGCTTGCAGGCGGCGTGGCGCACGATTTCAACAACCTCCTCACTGCGATGATCGGCTTCTGCGACCTGTTGCTCCTGCGCCATCCGGCAGGCGACCCTTCCTTCGCCGACATCATGCAAATCAAGCAGAACGCCAACCGCGCGGCGAACCTCGTGCGCCAGTTGCTCGCCTTCTCGCGCCGCCAGACACTTCAGCCCAAAATCCTCGATTTGACGGATGTGCTGGTGGAGCTTTCCCACCTACTCCGCCGCCTCATCGGCGAGAATATCGAACTCAGCATGTCACATGGCCGAGACCTCGGCATGGTGAAGGTCGATCAGGGGCAGCTGGAACAGGTGGTCATCAACCTTGCGGTCAACGCGCGCGATGCCATGTCGCGCGGCGGCACGCTTTCCGTGCGCACCTCGAATGTGCTCATCAACGACCAGAACCGCCCAGGCCGCCACATGATAAGCCCTTCGGCGGAAGAAAGCATCACCAACGGGCATTATGTGCTTTTCGAGGTGATAGACACGGGCTGCGGCATCCCCCGTGAGTTGATACAACAGATTTTCGAGCCGTTCTTCTCCACCAAGGAAGTCGGTTCCGGCACGGGTCTCGGCCTGTCCACGGTCTATGGCATCGTCAAACAGACGGGCGGATTCATCTATGTCAGCAGCGCGCAGAACGAAGGCACGACTTTCAGCATCTACTTCCCGCGCTATGAACAGGATTCCACCGTGCGCACGGAAGTCACCGAGCGCGCCGGTGCAGCCGACCTGACCGGCAGCGGCACGATTCTATTGGTGGAGGACGAAACGCCCGTGCGCATCTTCGCTTCCCGCGCATTGACCAACAAGGGTTATACCGTGCTGGAAGCCGACAGCGCAGAGACGGCTCTGGAAGTCATCGAGCGGGAGGGCGACCGCATCCAGATCATCATTTCCGATGTCATCATGCCGGGCATGACCGGGCCGGAAATGGTGGAGAAGGTCATCCAGAAATACCCTGCTTTGAAGGTCATCTTCATCTCCGGTTATGCGGAGGATGCGTTCTTGGATGTGTACGGCGCGGAGGAGCGGGAGTTCAACTTCCTGCCAAAACCCTTCACGCTGAAGCAGCTTGCCAGCAAGGTCAAGGAAGTCATCGAAAGCTGAGTGAGGTCACTTCTTCTTCGGAGGAGGAAGCTTCTTGACGTCTGCGGCAGAGGCTTTTGGTTTTCCGCCTGCTTCGCCTTGTTTTTCATCCCTGAAATTGGAGTTCTTCAGCGCGCGCTGCGCGGTCGTCTCCACATCCTTGCCCCATTCATCGATGATTTGCTGCTGGCGTTTGCGCAAGGCGGCGACATTGCTCTTCTGCATATAGCCGAGCACCGCATGGGATGCCTTTGGGAATCCCCAGACCAGCGCCCAGCCGAGGCCAGCCGCGCCCAACATCACCAGCCATGTATAGCCGCTGAGCAGCACCGAGTGCACATTGTTCGACGTGATGCCCTGCTTCACCAGATCGGAGACGAAAGGCACGATACCCGCCAGATTGCACGCGGCTACCACCTTCGCTTTCGCTTTGTCGGGCGTGCGATCCACATAACCCGCCACGAAGCTGGGCACAAGGCCGAGGATGACCAGCAAGGCCGCGAAGCTGAGGAAATAGATGAGGATAAGCGTCGCGAAAAGGCCGAGGACAACCGTGCCCACACCGCCCTTCTTCTTTCCCTTCGTTTTTTTCTGCTTCCCGCCCTTAGCCACGTCTTATCCTTAGAAATATGCGTCTTTAAGCACCACCGCCGCCGTCAGCAGCAGTATCGAATACCCCACGATGGTCGCCAGTACCATGCCGATGCGTTCACTCTTCACCGCCAACTTTTCTTTGTCCAGCAGCTTATCGATCTGGATGACGTTCTTGCCATAGCGGTGCACCGCTTTCTGGAAACCTGTCGTGTCTTCATGCACGGCTGCGGCATCGTTCAATGCCTCGAATATCCGGTCGATTTCGCCGCTTTTTGCTGCATTCTTCAGGTTATCGCGCACTTTGCGGCGAATGGAACGGCTGTGGAAGTTATCCACCAGCGGAATCACGCGCAGCACCGCCCAGCTCGTCAACCCGCGCAGCTTGGGTTTCCCTGCCTTGCGCTGCACCTGCGCCAGCATGAAGAGGATGATGAGCTGCGGGTTCTGCGACAGCGCGGAGATGATGCGCAGATCCGCCAGTTTGATTTCCTTCTGCAGCTCGATGCGCGTCGCCACGAAGGCGGCGATGTGGCGGTCAAGATACTCGAATCCTTGGGACTGCCGTTTGCCGAGGCGGTCGAGGGCATTCAGCATATCCTCGCCGGTCAGCACGTCCTCATGCGCCAGAAGCGGGCTTTGGCAGGGTAGATTCGGGTTCAGTTCATAAAGCACGCGTTCCATGCCGAAACCCATGGCGGGCGTGCGCAGATGCTGGATGCAGGCAGGTAATTTCGCGATGACATTCAGCGCGCGCTTGGAGATGCGGTCGGTCGGCGCATTCTTCGGCAGGGCGTAGAAGTTATAGGTGATGATTTCCGCCAGATGGTGCATCGTCGCCTGATCCATCTTGCGGAAGGCATTCGCCAGAATGCAGCCCAATCCATCCGCATAGCTGGAAAGACGGCCATAACGCATCGGCCCTTCGGGATCGAGCAGCATGATGCTGCGCGCCACCAGCTCGTTGTTGGCGCGTTCGCTGCCTGCGTGGATGCCGCCCGTGCGCTCCATCACCTTGCGCAGCTGCTCGGCCATCTCGTTCTTGTGAAGGCTCACTTCCACCCAGCGGCTCAGATGTCCGGTACGCAAGTTAGCCTGTGCGTCATCCCAGTTCTGCGCGAAGCTATTGGCCAGCGCGCGGCGGTTGAAGTAATCCTCGCCATTGAAGGGGTAAGGGCGTTGGCCTTCGCGCAGCACCGAGGGGGTCAGCAGGTTGAATTTCTTTCCCGCCACCCATTGCGCGATGTGTTCCGGCGTCCACCGCTCGAAGGGGTCGTCATTCAGCACGCCTTTGAAGAAATCGTCGAGGCTGGAATATTCGCGCCCGCCGAGCAGGATGTTATACGTTCCCAGCACGAGGCGGCGATTGATGAAGGAATCCACATCAACCCGCTCGAAGAAGCGCGCGCCCAGCACGATATGGGCGACCAATATGCCCAGCGCATAGCAGTCCATCGCCGTGCCGGAATCGCCTTTGCCCATCGGGTTCGCCTGATACCGCTCCGCCGATTCGAAATGGAAATGCTGCGCATAGCCGCAGGGTTGCGACACGCAATCGCCGAGCTGGATGCTCTCTCCCAGAAAAACCGAGTCCAGATTGATGTTTCCATGGCTGATGCCTGCCGTCTGGAAGCTGCGCAGAATCTGGCTGATGGGCGCGATGATATGTTCGATGATATGGCGCTCGGTGAGCGAGTGCCGCTTGCTTTCCAGCACTTCGCGCAGCGGCTTCCCTGCGGGTTTTTCGAACACCACCGTCATATTGATGGTATCGCTGTCGCTGTAATGCACGGGGCCATAGGCCATCAGCTGCAACAGGTTGGGATGCTCCATGCGCAGTTGCGCTTCGATGTTCTTCATCCGGTAGGGCATGGTGCGGTCAAGGCGCAGCGCATAGCATTCCTGATTGGAACTCGTCTCGTCCTTCACTTCATAGGCGGTGGCGAAATCGTTCGAGAATTCCTGAATCTCCCGCAGCACCTGAATCTCGAAGCGCGAGTTCAGCACATCGTCACGGGTGTAGGCTTTATTGACGGGATTATATTTCTTCAGCAGTCCGGCGACTTCGACGAAGGCTTCCTGCTTGTCCTCGGCATCTTTGCGCTCCGCTTCGGAATCACCGCCATCGCCCATGGAGAGGGACGATCTCGCTCCCTCCTGTTCGAGGTCATCATCCTGCAATTCTGTGTCTTCGCTATCCGCCATCGGGTGTCATTTTGCCCTGAGTTATGCGCTTCTACTATGGAAGTTAGCCTTTTTTACCATGGTGTTGCAAGCGTAAATGCCCATTCACGGCACAGACACTCTTGCATTTCTATACCTTCTGGCATTAAATAGCCTGCGAATCGCGTTATCATTGGAGTCTCACATGCGTCAGAACCTGCCCTTCCGCCCTCTGCTCATCGCCACTGCGCTCATCTGCGCTCCTGCGGCGCATGCCACGGAAGCCACGCCAGCCCCCGCCGCCAAGCCTGCGCTCGCGAAAGCGGTGAAGACCCAATCCCCCGGTTATTTCCGCTTCGCTGTCGGGGATTACACGGTGACCGCGCTTTATGATGGCTATATCAACCTCGACCAAAAACTCCTCCACGGCATCAGCGACGAGCAGAAACAGGCCTATTTCGAACAGGCGTTCATCGATTCCGCGAACGGCGTGCAGACTGCGGTGAACGGTTTCTTGGTGCACACCGGAAAGCATCTGGTGCTGGTGGATGCCGGTGCGGCGACCGCTTTCGGCCCCACCCTCGGCGCATTGTCCGAGAACATCCGCGCAGCGGGATATGATCCGAAGGACGTCGATACGGTCCTTCTCACCCACCTCCACCCCGACCATGCAAGCGGCCTGCTGTCGCCAGACGGCAAAGTGCTCTTCCCCAACGCCACCGTTTATGCGACGAAAGCGGAAAGCGATTACTGGCTGGATAAAAAGAACGAAGACATCGCCCCCGAAGGGAAAAAAGGCATGTTCGCCCTTTCGCAAAAAGCCGTCGAGCCTTATCAGAAAGCGGGTAAGTTCAAGACCTTCACGGCGGATGAGACGATTCTCGACGGTATCGTTTCCGCCTCCTCCGCCGGCCACACCCCCGGCCACACGGGCTATCTCTTCACCTCCAAAGGCAAAGACCTGCTCATCTGGGGTGACATCGTGCACAGCCACTCCATCCAATTCCAGAACCCCGAAGTCAGCATCGAGTTCGATTCCGATTCCGTGGCCGCCATCGCCACCCGCCAGCGCATCTTCGCGGAGACCGCCGCAGGCAAAACCCTCGTCGCGGGTGCGCACCTTCCCTTCCCCGGTGTCGGCCATGTGCGCAAGCAGGAAATCGGCTATGTATGGGTTCCTGTGGAATACGGCCCTGTCCTCGCCCCTGCGCCTGAGGTGAAGACCGAGAAGAAAGAAGCTGCTCCAGCGAAGCCATAAGCTTCAAACGCTGAAACGCAAAAAGGCAGGTGAGCAATCACCTGCCTTTTTTATTGCGCCAAACAAGCTTCGAAGCCGATTGCGTCAGACGTGCAGCAGCGCGTGTCAGCCCTGAGCCAGCAGAGCGTCGCCCATGTGATTTTCAGGAGAAAACACGGGGCAACCTTAGATGGTGAACGGGTCCTGCACGAGGATGGTATCCTCACGTTTCGGGCTGGTGGACAGAATCGCCACGGGGCACTCGATAAGCTCTTCGATACGGCGGATGTATTTGATAGCCTGTGCAGGCAGCTGCGCCCAGGAACGCGCGCCTTCGGTGCTTTCTTGCCAGCCTTCCATTTCCTCATAGACCGGCGTGATGCCCGCCTGAATCTTGGAAGAAGACGGCAGGTAATCGTAATCCTTGCCTTCGTATTTATAGCCGACGCAAATCTTGATGGTCTTCAGCGTGTCCATCACGTCGAGTTTCGTCAACGCGATGCCACGGATACCCGCGATTTTCGCGGTCTGGCGCACCATGACTGCATCGAACCAACCGCAGCGACGTTTACGACCCGTCACCGTGCCGAATTCATGCCCGCGCTCGCCCAGCAACTGGCCGATGTCATCCTGCAGTTCCGTGGGAAACGGGCCGCTGCCCACGCGGGTGGTATAGGCCTTGGTGATGCCGAGCACATAACCGATGTTATGTGGGCCCACGCCGGAGCCGATGGCTGCCGAGCCTGCGATGGTGTTAGACGAGGTGACGAAAGGATAGGTGCCGTGGTCAACGTCCAGCATCGCGCCCTGCGCACCTTCGAAGAGGATGCGTTCGCCGCGCTTGCGCATTTCGTCCAGCACGCGCCAGACGGGGGTGGAATAAGGTAGCAGTTTCGGCGCGAGTTCTTTCAATCCGTTCAGGATTTCGGTTTTATCGGCGGTTTCCGCGCCGAAGCTCTTCAGCAGATTGTTGTGGTGCAGCAGCAAGCTATCCAGCTTCTCTTCCAGCGTGTCGAAATCCTCCAAATCACACAGGCGGATGGCGCGGCGCGCCACTTTGTCTTCGTATGCAGGGCCGATGCCGCGTCCGGTCGTGCCGATTTTGCCGCTGCCGCGCACGGCTTCCGCCGCTTGGTCGAGCATGCGATGCACAGGCAGGATGAGCACAGCGTTCTCGGAGATGCGCAGGTTTTCGGGATTGATGTTCACGCCGAGTTTCTTCACGTTCTCGATTTCGGTGAACAGGGCGATGGGGTCGACGACCACGCCATTGCCGATGATGCTGAGCTTGTCTTTTCGCACCACGCCGGAGGGCAGCAGGCTGAGTTTATACGTCACGCCATCGACGACCAGCGTGTGTCCAGCGTTGTGACCGCCTTGGAAACGTACCACCACATCGGCGCGCTCGGAAAGCCAATCGACGATCTTGCCTTTGCCTTCATCACCCCATTGCGAACCGATGACTACTACATTGCCCATGTTTCGTGTCTTTCCTGATGTTGAATCAAATAACCGTTGCTTTGCCGACCAGCCACAGATGGCTGCAATCCTGTCGCTTCGCTTCCGTCGCATCCGCTGTGCCGTCAAGCGCGCGCACCACGGCATAACCCGATTCCTGCAAACGCTGACACTCGGCAAGCGTCAACGCGCTCGGCACGAGGATGCGGTCAGCGCGCGGCTGCACCGCCACCACCTGCATCAGCGGGTTGATGAACAGGGTCATGCCCGTGGCCGTTTCAGAATCGCCGTTGCGGGAGATAGCATAGCGTCCACCGCGTCCCAACTCGCTCTGGTGGCGGCGGGAGAACAGCGTGAAGCTGATGGTGGAGTGATATTCGAACCCGCGATTCTCGACTGGGTCGAGAGTAATGTCGATAGGCGTGCCTAGATGGCGCACCTGCGCCACGACCGCTTTCACATAGGCCACCTGCGCTTTGGCGGTAGCCGGCAAATCCAGTTTCTCAAGCGCAGCAAGCCCTGCATCCACCGCACCTGCGGCATCGATGAGCGCGGGCAGTGCGCTCGCATAGCCCGTCAGTCCAGCGGCACGCACCGAGCCGCTATCCTTGCATTCCACCGCATGGAGGATGCCCGCCACGTCAGCCACTTGCGATTCTGCCAGCAGCGATTTCACCAGTCCGGGCAGGTTGATGTCCAGCACCAGTTCTTTCACGCCAAGGGCGGAAACAGCCTGTGCCGCGACCGCGATGACTTCCGCATCCGCTTGCGGAGAATCCGCGCCGATGCATTCGATGCCTGCCTGACGCCATTGACGCGCGCCTTCCTTGCCTTCGCCTTTGACGCGAAGGGTCGAGCCGCCATAGCCCAAGCGCAACGGGCGCGGCCAATCAGCCAAGCGGCCAGCGGCGATGCGGCCAACTTGTAGCGTGATGTCAGGACGGAAACCGAGCATATCCTGCGATTTAGGGTCCATCACACGGAAGGTCTGCGAAGCCAGCGCCTGCGCCGCATCTCCGGCCAGCAGCGTGGATTCGAACTCCATCAACGGCGGCGCGACATGGTGATAACCGAAGCGTTCGAAGAAATCCGCCAACCGACCGCTGACATGACGCTCATGCGCGGCGTTCGGCGGCAACAGGTCATAAAGCCCGGCGGGCAACAGCGATGGGGGTGTCGTAGGCATCTGGATTCGTTTCGGAGGTGGATACGGGTGGTTTATGCCACACCCCGCCATCATTTGCAACATTTCGTAACCGAAGGTGTGTTGCCTTTTGCAGCAAAGCAGGGTAGTCCTCAATAATACGAATAAATCTCTGAACCCTCCTGCACGTCCTATGGAAAATCTCAGCCTCGATTCATTGAAGCAACTGCCCCTGCGCTTCGAAGCATGGCTGGAGCCTATCCTCGACAATCTGCTCTCCGCCGACCATGTGGTGCAGCTTGCGCTTGCCTTGGCCATCATGCTGGGTTCGCTGCTGCTTTCCCGCCGCGTCGAGATTCCCACCAACAGCCACATCGCCAGCTGGTTCCCTGCGGAACGCCAGCGCATGCTGCGCGAGGGCTTGCAGGGCGTGGTCTTCCCCTTCGTCTGGCTTATCCTCCAATGTTTTGTCGTATTGCTCGGCAACCGCTTCGGCCTTGCCACGGGCATGCTGGAGAAGATTTCCGTCCTCCTGCTGGCGTGGATCATCATCCGCCTGACGACTG
>VGDC01000068.1 GCA_016869895.1 Alphaproteobacteria bacterium | reverse complement strand
TTGCCGCGATAGGGCATCGGCGCGAGGTATGGCGCGTCCGTCTCCACCAGCAATCGCTCCAGCGGAATGGTGCGCACTGTCTCGCGCAGCTCCTCGGATTTCTTGAAGGTGATGATGCCGGAAATGGAAATATATAGTCCTAATTCAATTGATGCATCAGATAGATATTTGGAAGATGTGAAGCAATGGATTAATCCGGTGAACGCGCCTTTCTTCATCTCATCTTGCAGAATCCGCACGGTGTCTTCCTCGGCGTCGCGGGTGTGCACGATGATGGGCAAGCCCGTCTGCCGCGCCGCCTCGATATGACGGCGGAAGCTTTCTTCCTGCTCGGCGCGCGGGCTATGCTCATAGAAGAAATCCAGCCCCGTCTCACCCAGTCCGATGACCTTCGGGCTCTTGGCGCATTCTACCAACCGCTCGACTGTCACCATCTCTCCCTTCCCCGCCTCATGGGGATGCACGCCCACAGAGCAATAAATATCGGGATGTTTCTGGGATATGGCGTGAATCGCATCGAACTCATGCATCTTGGTGCAAATCGTCTGCATCACGCCCACGCCGGAGCTGAACGCACGGTCAATCACCGCTTCAAAGTCTTCATCGAAGTCCTTGAAATTCAAATGGCAATGGCTATCAACCAGCATTCGCGGCTTTCCCTTCCGGCGCTTCAATTCGCGGGAATAACGCAGCGGGAACAGGCAGTGGCGTACCCGCCGGAATGGCGAATGCGGGTTTCAATTCGCTGAACGGCACACCCGCTTTCGCGCGCGCTTCATCATACCCCACCAGCACGAGGATTTTCGCGGAAGCTTCGGGCATAAAGGGCTGCAGCATGATAGCGAGGCATCGGATGCTTTCCGCCAGATGCGCCAGCGTCGCCGCCATCAACCGCTCATCCTCTTTCTTCTGTTTCCACGGCGCTTTCGTGTCGATATACGCATTCGCCGCCACGCCTATCTCTCTGATATCCGACAATATCTTGTTGAATTGGCATTCACGGTAGGCCTTATGCACCTCCCGCTCGGTTTCTTCGCGGGTCACATAGACTTTCTCTAAAAATTCGATGTCCACATCCTGCGGGGAGATGCCTTCAGCGGAGGGCATTTTTCCGTCACAATTCTTTTGAATCATCGACAAGGTGCGCTGCGCCAAGTTGCCGATATTATTCGCCAATTCGCTGTTGATGACCGTGAGAATGCGGTCGCGCGCGAAGTCGCCATCGCTGCCGAAAGGCACTTCACGCAGCAGGAAGTAACGCGTCTGATCGACGCCATACGTCTCCACCAATTCCTGCGGCGCGATGGCATTGCCGAGGGATTTGCTCATCTTCTCGCCTTCCACCGTCCACCAGCCATGGGCGAAGACGCGTTCCGGCAGTGGCAGATCCGCCGCCATCAAGAACGCCGGCCAATAGACCGTATGGAACCGCACGATATCCTTGCCGACCATATGCAGCGAAGCAGGCCAGAATTTCTTGAATTCCGCTGCATGCTCATCGGGATAGCCGACTGCCGAGAGGTAATTGGTCAGTGCGTCCAGCCATACATACATCACGTGCTTCTCGTCGCCCGGCACAGGAATGCCCCAGCTGAAACTGGCGCGCGACACGGAAAGGTCATGCAATCCGCCTTTGACGAAGCTCACCACTTCGTTATAGCGGCTTTTGGGCATAATGAAATCGGGGTTCGCCTCATAATGCGCCAGCAATTTCTCCTGCCATTTCGAGAGATTGAAGAAATAGCTCGGCTCTTCCAGCCATTCCACTTCCGCGCCCGTCGGGGCTTTCCCGTCCACCAGCTCGCTTTCGTTGTAGAACGCCTCATCGCGCACGGCGTACCACCCCGCATAAGACCCAAGATAGATATGCCCCGCGTCCAGCATCTTCTTCCAGATGGCCTGCGCGGCTTGTTTGTGCCGCTGTTCGGTGGTGCGGATGAAATCATCGTTGCTGATGTTCATCAGCCCCGTCAATTCACGGAAGGAAACGGACACCTTATCCACGAAGTCCTGCGGAGAAACCCCTGCTTTATCAGCGGATTTTTCAACTTTCTGCCCGTGTTCGTCGGTTCCGGTCAGAAATTTCACATCATAGCCGTCCAGTCGCATGAAGCGCGCCAGCGCATCCGATGCCACCGAGGTGTAAGCGTGGCCGATATGCGGTTTATCGTTCACATAGTAGATCGGCGTGGTGATGTAATAATTACCTTTAGACATGATATTAAAGCCTGACTTTCATGTATCAGTTTAGGAATTTTCCGTTGGGCTGCATCGCTGCGATGATATTAATCAGCACCTGCTTGCGGTCAAGATATATGCGGCGCACATCCGTCAACACATCGCTCACCTCTTCCCACAGCCTCAGCCATTCTTCGGTGCTACGGAACTGGGCGATATGCGCCAGCACCGCCCCTTCCCCGTCCAGCAGCTCGTCGATGGGCTGCCCGCCGGAAAGGCGGATGACTTGGCGGAACCAGTATTGCAGCATATATTGCGCCGCTTGGAAGCGCGCCGCGTCCTGTTTGCTCGCCAGTTGGTCGGCCAGTGCATGCACCTGATGCCACTCCGGCGCGCGTTTTCCACCCGCGAAGAGCGACAAGAACGCATGATAAAGCGCCAAAGCCTCTTGTTCGATGAGGAACAGCGCCACGCCCGGTGAACCGCCGGAAAGCACATGGTATTGCCTGATAGTCTCCGCATCCGCATCGGGCATGTGTTCGCGCACGATACGCGCGAAAGCTTCATCACCCAAGGGTTTCAGCTTCAGCACGCGGCAGCGCGAGCGGATGGTCGGCAGCAACCCGCCGGGATTATGGCTGATAAGCAGCATCACCGTGCGCGCGGGCGGCTCTTCAAGCGTCTTCAGCAGCGCATTCGCCGCGTTGCGGTTCATCGCGTCGATACTGTCGATTATCACCACACGCCACGCGCCTTCTGCGGGGGTCATCGCCAAGAATTCCACCACACCGCGCGCCTCGTCCACGCTGATGTCGCTGCCTTCGGCGGCTTGCAGCACCAGCACGTCCGTATGGCTTCCCGCTTGCAAACGATGGATGGCAGCGGATTCCATATCCACATTCAGGCTTGTCGCACCTCTCCGCCCCGCCAAGAGGAAGCGCGCCATGCGGTAAGCCAGCGTCGCCTTGCCGATGCCCTTCGGGCCGGTCAGCAACCACGCATGGGGCAGACGACCGGAATTATACGATTGCAGGAAGAGGCTTTCGCCCTCGCTTTGCCCATGCAGTTCCAGCGTGTCGCGCGGGTGGCGCAGCGAGGATTCGACCGCTTCGGCCTTCTTTTTCGCAGTCGTTTTCTTGGCGGCCATGGTCAAGCCTCCTGCATCACGGGTAGATTCAGGCCTAACCGGTTGTTCAGCGCGTGAATGATGTCGGCATGCACTTTCGCGATGCTTTGGTGCGCGTCAATCCGCGCGATGCGCTGTGGTTCACGCGCCGCCAAAGCGGTGAACCCCTCGCGCACGCGATGGTGGAAAGCACGCTGCTGATTCTCGAAGCGCGTCTCTTCCGCGCCCGCCTCGCGGCCTTGGGTGCGGCCAAGCCCCGCTTCCACGTCCACATCCAGCCAAAGCGTCACATCCGGCTGGAAATCCCCCAGCGTCAGGCGGTGCAGCGATAGCACGAAGTCATCCCCCAATCCCCGCGCCACACCTTGATAGATGCGGCTGGAATCGGCGAAACGGTCGCAGATGACGGTTTTTCCTTGCGCCAAAGCGGGGCGCACGCGCTTCACGATATGTTCGCGCCGCGCCGCATAGAACAGCAGCAGCTCCGCCACATCATCCCAGCTTTCCGCATCCGCGCGCAGGAGAAGTGCGCGGATTTGATCCGCACCATCCGTGCCGCCCGGTTCGCGTGTGAAAAGCGTGTCGGTTCCGGCAGCAGCGAAAGCGGATTGCAGCAGGCGAATCTGGGTGGTCTTTCCCGACCCCTCGCCGCCTTCCAGCGTGATGAAACGCCCCGCCTTCATGGCTTTTCCGTTCTTAAACAGGTGTTCAGTTACCGCCGAGGTAGTATTGCAGCGCAGGGCCGATGCGACCGAATCCGGAAAGCGCGGCGACATCTTCACCTGCCACCAGCGGAATCGCTTGGGATTCGCGGCCATCGGCGGTCACGGTCAGCGTGCCGATTTCCTGTCCCTTGGTGATGGGAGCCTGCACAGGGCCGTTGTATTTCACGGTGAATTTCAGCGCTTCATTGCCCGTCTTGGCGATGGTCAGGCGCACGTCTTTCGCGGCGACCAGCGGCACGGAATCCGCTTCACCGAACCAGACATCCGCGCGGGTGACTTCTGCGCCAGCGGCATAGACGGTCTTATTCTCGAAGTTGCGGTAGCCATAAATGAGCAAGCGTTCAGCTTCTGTGGCGCGCTCTTTCTCGCTGGTCAGGCCGTTCACGACCACGATGAGGCGGCGGCCATCATCCTTGTTCACACCGGAGATGGTGATGCCATATCCCGCCGCTTCCGTGTGGCCGGTCTTCAGGCCATCCACGCCCAGACCGCGCGTCAGCAGCAGGTTGCGATTCGGCTGGGGGATATTATTGTAGGTATAGGACAGCTCGGCATACAGCGGATAGAACTCCGCGAAATTCACGATGGTGTCACGCGCCAGTAGATACAGGTCATAAGGCGAGGTCACATGCTCTTCATCAGGCCAGCCGGTGGAGTTCTTGAAGTGGGTCTGCTCCATGCCGAGTTCTTTGGCATAATGGTTCATCAGCGCGGCGAAGGCCTCTTCCGAACCGGAGATGCCCTCTGCGACGACCAAGCACGCATCGTTGCCGGATTGGATGACGATGCCTTTCAGCAGGTCGTCTATGCTCACGCGGTCATTCACATGCACGAACATCTTCGAGCCCTGCATGCGCCATGCTTTCTCGCTCACGGGGAACGTATCCTCGCGCTTGAATTTTCCGGCTTTCAGGTAGTCGAACACCACATGCGCGGTCATCATCTTGGTCATGGATGCGGGATACATCTTCTCATAACCGTTCTTGTTATACAGAACGGTTCCCGTCTCCACATCGGCGACGATGGCCTGTTTAGCGGTGGTTTCTATGGCAGGGGCGCCATAGGCGGGCATCGCGACCGAGCCCATGAGTAGCATTGCGTAGAAGGCTGCACGCCCCTGCTTTAACATAGAGATTCTCCGAAGGTGGTAACTTAGTAGAGTGCGCGTTTGCAGTTCTTGATCGAATAGACTTTGGAGAGATATTCGATGCGGCGGTCTGCGCTCTCCAGCGCTTCATCGGCGCTGAGGTAGGTGGCGGGATAGCCGAACGGCCACAGGATGTTGCGCGCGGTCAGGCCACGGTTCTTCTCTGCGGTCTGTTTGATGTATTGCGCATCGTTCAGCTCCAGCTGCAGCTCTTCGCAGCTGAGGTCTTTATCGATATTGGTGACCTGCGAGGCGACAGGGGATTCTTTGCCTCCGCATGCGCTCAAAGCGAGACCCATGCCTAAAACCAGAAGAAATGGTTTAACGTTTTTCATGTCGAGTTTCCTAATTGTTAAGTCGAAGTTACTGATAAATGAACATTACTCAGTAGCGGTCATTCCTGAACGATCTGCGCATCGGGGATTCCCATGCCATGCACCGCGGTCAGCGTATTGCGCGCGCTCGATAAATCGTTGAGCGGCCCAAGACGGACGCGATACCAGGTGCGGCCAGAAACATCCACTGTTTTTACACTGGCACGCCCCAGCGGTGCAAGCTTTTGTGCAAGCTGCTGAGCATTTTGTGACTGGCTGAACGAAGCGACTTGGATATACCGCCCCGGTGCATCGACCTGCCCTGCCGAATTGCTAGCAGATTCCACATAAGTATCCTGTGTGGAAACCACCTGAGGGGCAAGGGTCGTGGTCGTCACGGAGGTGATGACCACCGGTTCGCCCTGCCCCCCCAATTCTACCGCAGTCGGGCTGGCAAGGTCGCGGGAGATGACGGGGGTCAGCTCCGCGCGTTGCGAAACCGCATTGTCGGACGATTTTCCGAAAGCGGGTTCATCCGCATAGGCCGAAGACACCAGCGAGAAGTCCGGCGAAGGCGCAGCCGTGCCATCGGCGCTCATGTCGAGCATCGCCAGCGTCGTTGCATCCGCTTTCAACTTGCCGCTTTTGATGCTGCTGGCGATGAGTTTGTGCGATTCTTCGCGCAGGTATTTCACGCGCACGCGCGCCGTGCCGTTGGAAATCACACCGAGTTTATCAGCCGCCGCCTTGGAAAGGTCGATGATGCGCTCTTTCGAGAACGGCCCACGGTCGTTCACCGTCAACACCGCTTTCTTGCCGTTCTCAAGGTTCGTCACCTCGACCACCGAAGGCATCGGCAAGGTGCGGTGCGCGGCGGTCATGGCGTGTTGGTCGAATTTATCGCCATTGGCCGTGGCGCGCCCATGGAAGCCGGGGCCATACCATGATGCCACGCCGATTTCCTCATATTCGGGGAAATAAGCGGGGGTATATTTCTGCCCCATCACTTCATAGGGCTTGCCCACTTTCAATACACCCGTGGGCTGGCCGCTCACATAAGGGCTGCCCTTGCCTGCACCGCCGCCGCAAGCGGAAAGCAAGGCCATAACACTGACGGATGCCAGAATCTTCACGGAAATGTGCATCAGCGCGCGCTCGCCAATTTGTCAGCCAGCAAGCCGACGGAGGTGGCGAAGAAGGTCGAGCGGTTCCATTTCATCACCACGCGATAGTTCTGATAGACAAGATACGTGTCATTCTCGTCGGACGTGCCGGGGTAGACCAGCCAGGCTTGCGTGCCATCCGCGCCGGGCAGCGTCTCGCCGGAAGCGGTCTTCACGCCCAGTTTGCGCCATTCGGCGATGGTCTTGCCATCGGTCTTCGTGCCGCCGAGGGTGCGGTCGAATCCTGCGGGTACCTGCACTTCCCTGCCCCATGTGGCATCACCCTGCCAGCCGGACTTGGAAAGGTAATTGGCAATGGATGCGAACACGTCATGCTGGTTCGTCCAGATGTCTTTCTTGCCGTCGCCATCACCGTCCTCTGCGTATGCGATGAAGCTGGTCGGCATGAACTGGCACTGGCCCATTGCGCCAGCCCAAGAACCCTTGAATTTCTCCAGCGGAATGTGCCCGCCATCGACGATTTTCAACGCGTTGATAAGCTCCTTGCGGAAGAATTCGCTGCGGCGGCCATCATAGGCCAAGCTGGCAAGGGCTTCCACGATGTTGAACCCGCCCGTGTTGCTGCCGAAGTTCGTCTCGATGCCCCAGAGCGCCACGATATATTGTGGCTGCACGCCATATTTCTGGCTCACACGTTCCAGCAACGCCTTGTGCTTCACCATCAACTCGCGGCCTTGGTCGATGCGTTTCTGGTTGACCACCCGCTGGCGATAGGTCTCGAAGGTCATCGTGCCTTCCGGCTGGCTCTGGTCAAGCTCGATGACGCGCGCATTCGGCGTCAGGTCGGTGAATGCCTGATCCAGCAATTTCTGGGAGATGCCCTGCCCCCGCGCTTCCGTCTGGAAATCCTCCACCCATTTGAAGAACGGCACGTCATTTGCCATGGCGGAAGTGGATATGACCGTCGCGGCAAGCAGTGGCGTGACGAAACGGGTGATGACGGTTTTGATGTGAGCGGATTGGGGGCGAGAAAAAAGCATCTTCATCCTATATATAGTAGTGACACCCCATAGTTATTCCAATAAATTGCGTTCATGACAAGTAAAATCCAGAAAAAAGACACTGCCTTCTTATCGGACTTCCTGCCGGACAATCTCACGGCGGAAGAACGCGCCCGTTGTGCGCAGGCGCTCGGCGAAACACAGGTCGCCATCGGTCGCGGGCTGGATTGGGCGGCGCATTTCGCCGCGCTTGATTGGCCGCGCGACACCGCCCTGATTTGTGACAACAACACGTGGAAAGCGGCAGCGGAGCACATCAGCCAATCCCTTGCAGATGCTGGCTACCGCGTCACCCTGCTGAACCTCGGTTCAAGCCCGAAACCCACCGCTGAATTGGCGGAATATATAGTCAGCCACACCGCTTCTTCCGCCGCGCTCATCGCCGTGGGCAGCGGCACGTTGAACGACCTGACGAAACACGCCGCCTTCCTATCGGGCAAGCCTTATGCCGTCTGCGGCACCGCCGCCTCCATGAACGGTTATCTTTCCGCCAACGCCGCCATTTTGGCGCATGGGCACAAAAAATCCCTGCCCTCGCGCCTGCCCCGCACAGCCTTGTTCGATTTGGACGTGCTCGAAGCCGCCCCTCGCCGCCTGCAAGCCGCAGGTCTGGGCGATTCCATCTGCCGCTCCACCGCGCAGGTCGATTGGCTCATTTCCCATCACCTCATCGGCAC
>VGDC01000067.1 GCA_016869895.1 Alphaproteobacteria bacterium | reverse complement strand
AGATGGCGTGAAGCTGGGTGTGCGTTGGCGTGCCGTAAGCGATGTGGGGCTGTATGTGCCCGGCGGGCAAGCGTCTTATCCCAGTTCTGTTTTGATGAACGCCATACCCGCGAAAGTTGCGGGTGTGCCGCGCCTCGTGATGGTCGTGCCGACTCCGAATGGCGACATCAACCCCGCCATCATGGAAGCTGCCGAACTGGCTGGCGTGGATGAGATTTACCCCATCGGCGGTGCGCAGGCTGTCGCTGCGCTGGCCTATGGCACGGCATCCATCAAACCCGTGCATAAAATCGTCGGACCCGGCAATGCCTTCGTGGCGGAAGCCAAGCGTCAGGTGTTCGGTGCTGTGGGCATCGATATGGTCGCGGGGCCTTCGGAAATCCTCGTGGTGGCGGATTCCAAGAATCATCCCCATTGGATCGCGGCGGATTTGATGTCGCAGGCAGAGCATGACCAAGCGGCGCAGGCCATCCTCATCACCGATAGCGAAGAATTCGCGGCGGAAGTGGTGAATGCGGTGAAGAAACTGTTGGAGATGCTGCCGCGTGCCGCTATCGCTGGCGCATCATGGGAAGACCACGGCGCGGTCATCATCGTGCCGGAGATGCATGATGCCATCGCGCTGGTCAATACGCTTGCACCGGAGCATCTGGAGCTGGCGGTGGATCACCCTGAAGCTTTTGCGGAACATATCCACCACGCGGGTGCGATATTCCTCGGTCGGTGGACGCCGGAAGCCATCGGCGATTATGTCGGCGGCCCAAGCCATGTATTGCCGACCTCGCGCACGGCGCGGTTCTCATCCGCGCTCACCGTCACCGATTTCATGAAGCGCAGCTCCCTCATCGGCTGCACGCAGGAATCGCTGGCGCGTATCGCCCCCGCCGCCATCACCTTGGCGGAAGCCGAGGGATTACAGGCGCATGGGCTTTCTGTGAGCCTCCGCATGGAGCTGTTCGATGAGTGAGGAAGCGATGAAGCCCAAAGAACGCATCGCCAAGATCGCGCTGGACGAAGGCACGATTATCCGCCGCACGCCGGAAATCGACCATGAGCGCGCCATCGCCCTTTCCGACCTGCTGGACACCAATACCTTCGCACCCGTGGGACTGGACGCCGGGCCGTATGATGTCTTGTTGAGCGTGTCCGACAATCGGTTGAATATCATCATCAAAGATATGTCGGAAGCAGAGCTTTCCCGCGTGGCATTACCCCTCGCGCCGTTCCGCTCCATCATCAAGGATTACTTCATCATCTGCGGCAGCTATTTCGATGCCATCAAGCAGGGCAGCATTCTGCGCATCGAATCCATCGATATGGCGCGGCGGGGGTTGCATAACGAAGGGTCGGAATTGCTCTCGAACCTGCTGAAAGACCGTATCGTCTTGGATTTCGAGACCTCGCGGCGGTTGTTCACGCTGGTCTGTGTGCTGCACATCAAGTAATCCAAAGAAAAATACTTGGAAAACCGCCGTTTGTGCGCTATAGGTAGCGCCATCACAAACGCATTTATGTAAAAAACAGGTACTATGTCCAAAGAAGAATTGCTCGAATTTGAAGGTGTTGTCGAAGAAGTTCTGCCGAACGCGATGTTCCGCGTTAAGCTGCAGAACGGTCACGAAGTGCTGGCGCAGGTCTCCGGCCGTATGCGCAAGAACCGCATCCGCGTGCTTGCGGGCGACACCGTGATGGTCGAGATGACACCTTACGACCTGACCAAAGGCCGCATCAAGTTCCGCCAGAAATAAATTCTACTTGGCTTGTGAGCCAGCAGGCGGAATGCATCGCTCCGATGCTACATGTAGTCTTCGCTACACTCCGCTTCGGTGCTCGAATTCCACCTACTCTCTCCTAAGCCAAGCGAATTTATGACTTCCACCCCACAGCTGATACTGGCATCCTCTTCGCCCCGCAGGTTGCAACTGCTGGCGCAGTCCGGCATCGTCCCCGCAGCGGTCGATCCCGCGGATATAGACGAATCTCCCCTGAAAAACGAACAGCCTCACCACCATGCCCTGCGCTTGGCGGAAGAGAAGGCGCGGGTGGTGGCGGCGCGCCACCCCGGCAAAGTCATCCTTGCGGCGGATACGGTCGTAGGGGTGGGACGGCGCATCCTTCCCAAGGCAGAGGATGAACAGACCGCGCGCCAATGCCTGAAGCTGCTCTCCGGTCGTCGCCATCAGGTATTCACGGGGGTTGCCGTGGTGGATGCCAAAGGGGTGCTGCGCTCGAAAATCGTCGATGCGCGTGTCAAATTCATGCAGTTAACTCTTGATGATGTTGAACGTTATATCGCTTCAAAGGAGTGGGATGGCAAGGCGGGCGGCTATGCGATACAGGGCATGGCGGCAGGATTCATTCCGTGGATAAACGGTTCATATTCAACGATAGTCGGTCTTCCCGTGGCGGAAACCTTGGCGATGCTCAAATCTTCTGGTATAGTTGCGAGTCAAAAGACAACCTGAAGATTGTAATAAAAGGAGTGTCGCATGCGTTCAGCGAAAGCGGGTTTCACTCTGGTTGAAGTTGCTATTGTGGTCGTCATCATCGGCCTTATCATCGGCGGCGTATTGGTCGGTAGAGACCTCATCAAATCATCCGAGCTGCGCAGCGTCATTTCCGATTTCAACGAATATAAAGCGGCGGTCTACACATTCCGCAGCCGTTACAATGGATTCCCCGGCGATTTACGGAATGCGACACAGCACTGGGAAGCGGCGGATGCCGCTGAATGCGACCCCGATAACGTAACTCCCGATTTGAGTGAGGGCACATGCGACGGGAACGGCACCAAGATCATGGGAGCTATCGTCTGTGGTTCTGCAACCACTGAACCTTGCTTTGAAACCTATACTTTCTGGCAGCATCTGTCTTTAGCGGGGCTGGTCAAAGGCACGTTCGGGGCGGATACCTCTGCCTTTGCCGCAATCGATGATTACGCGCTGGCCGTTCCGCAATCGGATGTCAATTCCCGATGGTTCTGGGTGCCGGTCTATTCCGGTGGCGCAGGCTATTTGGCGGCAGCTTTCCCCGCGACGAACAACAAGAATCTCTTTTCACTGGGGCTGGCTATCGTGGATGGAGCAACGGGCAATGCGACCAGCCATGATGCGAATTATTTCGATGAGAAAATCGATGATGGCAATCCCGGAAGAGGCAAGCTGACGGTGTTTCCGGGGACGGCTTGCACCGAGAATCCGGATGGAACGCCCACGACGAATGCCTCTTTGAATCCGCAATATAAGCTGGGTGACGAGAACGCCACGCCCTGCTTCATCTTCATCGCTTATTGACGCTCAGCGCACCAGCGCATCACCGGGGAGCAGCCCGCCCAATGCCCGCCCACCGAGTATGTGCACATGGAAATGCGGCACGCTTTGCGAGGCATTCCGCCCGTGGTTGGTAATGAGGCGATAGCCGCCTTCTTGCGCTTCGACGATATGCGCGACTTTCCGCACGCGTTCGAAGAATCCATGGACGGTTTCTGCGGAAGCTTTGCCTAAGAAATCATCGAAAGAGACGTATTCGCCCTTCGGGATGACTAGCACGTGTACGGGTGCGGCGGCGGAGATATCATGGAAGGCCAGCACCTGCTCGTCTTCATAGACGGTCTTATTCGGAATCTCACCCCGCAGGATTTTCGCAAAGATGTTGTTGCTGTCGTAGGTCATACGATTCTCGCTGCGTCATCAAAGGTTAGGCGCGGGTTGCGGGCGTGCAGCTTGGAGGCATCGCCGTACCCCAGATTGATGAGGAAGTTGGATTTCCAGCTCGTGCCTGCGAAAAATGCTTCATCAACCTTGGCATTATTGAAGCCGGACATGGGGCCGCAATCCAGCCCGACAGCGCGGGCGGCGAGGAGGAAGTACGCCGCGCCCAACGTGCCATTGCGGAAAGCGGTTTCCTGAATGAAGGCCGGTTTTCCGGCGTACCACGAGCGGGCATCCGTATGCGGGAAAAGCTCCGGCAGTTTCTCATAGAATTCGATGTCGTGGGCGATGATGGCCGTGACGGGCGCGGCCATGGTCTTTTCCAGATTGCCCGGCGACAGTGTGGGTTTCAGCTTTTCTTTCGCTTCCTGCGATTTGACGAAAAGGATGCGTAAGGGATTGCTGTTCGCGGCAGTCGGCGGGAATTTCGCCAAGTCATAAGCGGCTTTCAGCGTTTCATCCGAAACGGGCTTATCCAGCCAGTAATTATGCGTGTGCGCTTCGTTGAAAAGTTTGTCGAGTGCGTCTTTGGAAAGGGTCATGTTCTGTTCCTTATTCTACAGGGCGGCGGGCTTTTTCATCGATGCCGGATGTGCCTTCGCGTTTGTCCAGTTCTGCGGCGAGCTGATCGAGGGAGATGCCCGCATCCGCCCAGAGCACCATCAGGTGGAAGAGCAAATCGGCGGATTCGGAGATGATTTTCTCCGGTTTGTTACCCACACCGGCGATGACTGTCTCCACCGCTTCTTCGCCGACCTTCTGGCAAATCTTCTTGCGGCCTTTCGCGGTGATTTTCGCCACATAGGAAGTCGCCGGATCGCCATGATTGCGGCGCTCCTGAATGGTGTCGAAAAGGGAATCTAGGGTGCGCGCGAGTTTTGCGGCCATGTAGTCTACTCCTATCAGAAACGGACGGGGATTCCCGCCGATTGCATATGCTGTTTTACCTGTGACACCGTGAAAGTGCCATAATGAAATACCGAGGCGGCGAGTAGTGCGCTGGCGTGGCCATCGGTGACGCCGGTGACGAAGTGGTCAAGCTCTCCCACACCGCCGCTGGCGATGACGGGGATGCTGACTGCGTCGGCCACGGCGCGGGTGAGGGCGGTGTTGAACCCCGCTTTGGTGCCGTCCCTGTCCATGGAGGTCAGCAGGATTTCCCCCGCGCCCAGCGCCGCCATGTGCTGCGCCCATTCGACCGCATCGATGCCCGTGGGGTTGCGACCGCCGTGGGTGAAGATTTCGTATTTTCCTGCAGAAACGGTTTTGGCGTCGATGGCGACGGTGATGCATTGTGAACCGAATTTATTGGCGGCTTCGCGCACGAATTCCGGGCGTTTCACGGCTTCGCTGTTGATGCTTACCTTGTCTGCGCCTGCAAGGAGCAAGGTGCGGATGTCCTCCACCGCGCGCACGCCGCCGCCTACGGTGAAGGGCATGAAACAGACGCTCGCCACGCGCTCGACCATATCATAGAGCGTCGCGCGGCCATCAGAAGTGGCCGAGATGTCGAGGAAGCAGAGTTCGTCCGCGCCCTGCGCATCATAAACCTGCGCTTGGGTGACGGGGTCGCCCGCGTCGCGCAGCTCGACGAAATTCACGCCTTTGACGACGCGTCCGTCTTTTACATCCAAACAGGGGATGATGCGGGTCTTCAGCATATCAGGCGGCTTTCACCAGTGGCAGTGCATCGGCAGGCTTAATCGCGCCGTCATAGAGCGAGCGGCCAAGAATCGCGCCTTCGATGCCTTTGCCCGCATAGGTGCAGAGGGTTTTTACGTCTTCCAGCGAAGACATGCCGCCGGAAAGGATGATAGGGATGCTGACGCTGGCGGCGAGGGTGGCGGTCTCTTCGAAGTTGGGGCCTTGCATCGCGCCATCGCGACCGATGTCGGTATAGATGATAGCGGCCACGCCCGCATCTTCGAACTGTTTGGCCAAATCCACGGCGAGCATGTCGGATGTTTCCGCCCAGCCCTCCACTGCCACTTTGCCGCCGCGCGCGTCGATGCCCACCGCGATTTTGCCGGGATGACGCTTGCAAGCATCCTTCACCAGCTGCGGATTGCGGAGCGCGATAGTGCCGAGGATGACGCGGGAAATGCCCGCTTCCAACCACATGTCGATGGTCGCCATGTCACGGATGCCGCCGCCGAGCTGGACGGGCAGGGTGATGGCGTCCAGAATGCCTTCCACCGCGGCTTTGTTCACGGGCTGTCCGGCGAATGCGCCATTCAGGTCAACCACATGGAGCCATTCGAATCCTGCATCCTCAAAAGCTTTGGCCTGCGTGGCGGGGGAGTCGGAGAAGACGGTCGCCTTATCCATATCACCGTGCAAAAGGCGCACGCAGTTTCCGTCTTTCAGGTCAATGGCGGGGTATAGATTCATAGTTTTTCTTTCGTTCGCCTCCGCGATTTTCTGCTTAAAATCGCATGAAGCAGGCTCAGGGCTGGTGATGGCTTCTGCCATCATATCTTCAAAAAATTGCGGATGATGGTGAGACCAGTTTTCTGACTTTTCTCTGGATGGAATTGGGTGCCGAACAAGTTATCGCGCCCGATGGCAGCGGTGATGGGCGCACCGTAATCCACAGTCGCCAATACATCGGATGCATCATCGCAAACAGCGTGATAGCTATGCACGAAATAAGCATGGTCGCCGGATTGCACGCCTTCGAACAGCGGGTGTTCGCCATCCAGACGCAAATCATTCCAGCCCATGTGCGGAATCTTGAGGGATTTATCAGCGGGGCGAATGGCCTCCACGCGGCCACGCAGCCAACCGAGGCCTTTGTGGTTGCCATGCTCACGGCCTTCCTCCAGCATCATCTGCATCCCCACGCAGATGCCGAAGAAGGGACGCTGGCGTTCCATCACCGATTCGTGGAGTGCATCGAACAGGCCGTCCACCGCCAGCAGTCCATCCATACAATCAGCGAATGCGCCGACACCGGGCAGCACGATGCGATCCGCTCCACCGACGATACGCGGGTCTGCGGTGACGATGATGCCCGCATCCGGCGCGACATGGCGGAACGCTTTTTCCACGGAATGCAGGTTGCCCGCACCGTAATCGATCAGGACTGTTGTCATGGATGTCAGCCCGGCATGTGGATGTGGGATGTGGTCGGCATCACCACGGCGGGCGTGGAGGTCTTGAAGCGATGCGAGGGATAGTACCGCTCGAAGAAACGCTGTTCCGCGCCGACGAGGTTATCGCCAGTGACGATGTCGCTAGTGATATAGCCCTGCTTGCGGAGTTTCGCGCGGCGGAGGTCATTCGCGTGGAAGCCGATGAGCAGCTGGATGCCGAGGCGCACGAAGAGCGCGGTGAACGCGGGGATGACACCGCGGATGACCAGCACTTGCAGCGCGATTTCCAGCGCAATCAGAATCGCCGCCCAGAGCCAGAGGCGGTTATACAACGCCCAGAAACCACGGAAGATGAACGCCCACCAGTTGAAGGCCTCTTCGATGAAGATGGGGGCTTCGTAGGGATTCTTCGCGTCCGGTTTGATGTGAACCGTATAGATGCGCATCTTGGCCATGGCTTACCCGTTCAATGTCCCTTTGGTGGAGGGGATGCTGTCGGATGCGCGCGGGTCGATGCTGGCGGCGGCGCGAAGGGCGCGCGCTAAGCCTTTGAAGCAGGACTCGATGATGTGGTGGTTGTTCTCGCCATGCAGGTTATCGACATGCAGGGTGATGCCCGCCGCGAAGGCGAAGGCCTGGAACCATTCCTTGAAGAGTTCGGTGTCCATTTCACCGATTTTATCGCGCTTGAATTTCACATTCCACACGAGGTAGGGGCGACCGGAGATGTCCACCGCCACGCGGGTGAGCGTCTCATCCATGGGGATATAGGCATGGGCATAGCGGGTGATGCCTACACGCTCGCCCAAAGCCTTTTTGAAGGCCGTGCCGATGGCGATGCCGGAATCTTCGGTGGTGTGGTGGAAGTCGATGTGCAAATCGCCCTCCGCGCGGAGTTTCAAATCCATCAAGCCATGACGGGAGAGCTGCTCAAGCATATGGTCAAGGAAGCCGATGCCGGTGGAGATGTCATAGACGCCGGTGCCGTCGAGGTCGAGTTCGACAGAAATACGGGTCTCTTTCGTGTTGCGCTCGACGCTGGCGCGGCGCGGTTGGCTCTGGGGTGTTGCGCCCATGATGGCTCCATTCGGTGAATCAGGGATTATGTGCCAGACTATAAGCCAAACAGTGGCTTGAATAAACAGTTAATTACGGCTACCGTGAAGGAAAGCGGCGCATCACGATGCCGCGTCGGCAACCCGAAAAGCAAGGAACATCCCATGAAAAGCTCCGCCATGGTCGTCAAACCCTCCCAAAAAGGCTTCACGCTGGTGGAATTGGCCATCGTGCTGACCATTCTGGGGCTGTTGGCTGGGGGCATCCTCGCCGGTCAGGTGTTGATCCATTCCGCCGAGCTGCGCAGTATCCTCAAGGAGAACGAGCAGTATCAGGTGGCGGTGAACTCCTTCAAAGAGAAGTATTTCGGACTTCCCGGAGACCTCGGAAACGCCACCCAGTTCTGGGGGCGCGCGGATAACGGCACGTTCTCAGGCCAGTGCGCGGCACCCCTCACCAATACGGGCACGGGTAAACAGACCTGCAACGGCAACGGTGACGGTGTTATCTACGATGCGGCAGGCAGCATCTATGAACGCTATCGCGTGTGGCAGCATCTTGCCAATGCAGGGCTTATCAACGGTACTTACACTGGCGTGGCTTCCGGCGGCGGTGTTGTGGTGGGCGTGAATATCCCGCAGAGTAAATCCGATCAGGCGGGATGGGATTTTCTTGTGGCGGGCGACATGGGCAGTGGCAT
>VGDC01000066.1 GCA_016869895.1 Alphaproteobacteria bacterium | reverse complement strand
GAGAAGATTCTGAAGCTCGACGCGCAGACGCCGGACGACGGTTCCCCCGTCTTCTCCGCCAGCCGCTCGGCTGTGCAGGGTTTCGCCTCCACCGCCAAGGAGCAGCAGCCAGCGCAGGAAGGCCCCGTCTTCTCTGAAAGCACCCACGAGACCCACGGCATCTTCGACCGCTTCAAGAACATGGTGAAGAAGGAGAACCTCACCAGCACCATCATGGGGTTGGGGTTCATCAAGGGCTGGGCGGATAAGACGCTGGGCACATGGGGCATGCCCGTTCCGGCGGTGATAGCAGGAAAACCCGGTCTGCTTTCCGATCTGCCGGGCATGAAGAAGGTCGATGAATTCTTCTACGGCAAAGGCATCGACAAGAAACAGATTACCTTCAAGGGCAATCCCAGCCCGCAAGGCGCGCTCCAGAACATCATGGCTATCAGCATCACCTCCGCGCTGGTGCAGAACCTCGCCTTCTTCATGACCAAGCGCGGCGGCGAATTCCCCGAAGGCAAGAACATGTGGGAAAAGGCCGTCAACAGCATCAAACACCCTGACAGACACTCGGTGCATTTCTCGAATGCCACCATGAGCGCGCTTCTGGGCGTGATGAGCAGCACCCGCTTGCTCATCGGCTTGCAGGGCATGAACAAGATGCGCCAAGGCGATGCCACGCAGGATGCGAAAGCCAATACCATGAAGGTCGTCGCGGGTATCGCGGGGTTGATTTGCACGCCCATGGTCTTCGTGGGCCTGTTCAAGATGAAGGACGAGAAGAAGCCCGAAGAGGCAGGCGAAGAAAAGCCGCAGGAGATGAAATCCTTCGCAGAAGCCAACGCTGAAAAGGCACAGCAGAAGGGCGGGTTCATCCGCTCCTTCTCGCCGAAACACATGAGCCAGATGGCGGCTTACGCCATGAAGCATGACCCCATGGGGGTGATTGGCCGTGGGCTGTCGCTGGTGGTGGAGCTGGGCTTCATCGCCGAAGGGCGCAGCGCGCTTCAGAAAGACCCCACCAACGGCGCGGCCTATAAATCCGTGCAGGGCGGGTTGACGGGCATCGCCCTAAGCCTTCTGCAAGCGCATTTCGTGTATGACCGCTTGCTCACCAACTCCAAAGACGGGGCGGCGGCATCCCGCTAGGCCTATGACCACACCGAACTGGCAGCAACGATTCTCCAAAACTCCCTCGACCAATGAGGCTGGCGTGCAATCCCTCGTGCTGGTGCGCGGGAAGGATATGCACGGCGCGCCCCAATGGGCTTATGCGCTCATTCCTGCGGATAACTATCTGCCCTTCAAACTGGCGGAATCGGAAGGGGCGTATCGCCTCGCCGATTTCGGACAAGTGCTGCATTACGGGCAGGGGGAAACCCCGCCGCAGGACATCACCCGCCAGATGGCAGAGGAATACGGCGCGAATGCCAATTTCGAAGAGGAATTGCGCGTGATGCTTGAGGCGGCGATAGAAGAGATTTCAAGACAATAGAAGGGCCGAGCAAACCCAGCAGGCTTAGCGTTGCGAGGGACGTGTGCGAATTCAGGAGAATTCGCCAGCCATGAGCCAGCGAACCGCCAGGTCAGCGAAGCTAAGCTGCGTTCCATGTGAAATGTAGCAACATTTCACGGGAACAGATAACACCTAACCAAAAAAAAGCGGCAGAGAAACCGAAGTCTCTCTGCCAGAGTGATGCATGAACAAAAAAAGTCGTAGGCGTAGGCTAGTCTAACTTCGATTACTTCTTAGCAGCTTTTGCGACGGAAGCAGCGGAGTTGTTCAGTTCTTCAAAGCTCTCGGTGGCGCGCTTGTTGAGCACGTCGAATGCTTCGAAAGAAGATTTGGTGACGATTTCGGAAACTTCACGAACGTTCGCCAGGGACTTCTCCCAAAGGGCTTTGGTCTGGTTCGCCTGTTTCTCGATGGAGAGCTCAGGGGTACCACCAGCGGTCAGTTCTTTCGCTGCAGCGGTAGCGGATTCGATGTTGCTTTTCAGCACTTCAGCCTGACGGCGAGCGATGGTCTGAACCGCTTCGGTCACAACCTGGTTAGCGGCGGTGAACGCTTCGACGTTGCGGCGCTGAACTTCGATGAGGCTGTTGAAATCAAAAGCAGGGGTTTTGAAATCGCCGAATACTTTGAAGGCTTCTTTGTAAGACATGTGTTTATCCCTTTTAGAAAATGAACTTCTCTACAACGCTTATTATCAGCATGATTTATGTTGCGTTGCAATATGAGCTTATTTTTAGTTATAGCGCACCTATTCCCCCCTGTCAACAGGGTTTTTGTGCAATGCAAAAAGATGGGGAAATCGGCGTTTATCCGCCGTTCTTGAGTGTTTCGGAACGGGCGATATTCGCTTTCAGGGCTTTTTCTAGCAGGCCGGTCAGCTCCGGCATCAACACTTTCAGAGCGGCTTCCGTCACCCCTGCTTTGCTGGTGACATTCTGGCGTAAGCTCGCTACCTGCCAGTCATTCTGCTCCGCCAGAGCGGTGCTTCCCGCCAGTGTTTGGGACACCAGCAGTTTCGCATCCTCTTCCGAGAAGCCAAGCGCTACCGCATTGGCGATGAGCGCCTCCGCGAAATGGAAGAGATAGGCAGGGCCACTTCCTGCGATAGCGGCGGCGGCGTCCATGTAGGATTCATCCTTCAGCCACAGGATTTTCCCTGCCGCCTCGAACAGCGCGGTGATGACTTCCGCCTGATGCCCCACCAGCGAGGTCATGCCCTTGCCGACCATGCTGGGGGTGTTGGGCATGGCGCGGGTGATGTGTGCGCTCTCACCGATGGCGGCATGGAGTTTCGCGAGTGGGAAGCCAGCGGCGAGGGAGATGTATAACGGGCGGGTCTCGCCTTTCCACTGGGGCAGCACTTCGGGGAGGATTTGCGGTTTCACCCCGAAGATGACGATGTCCTGTCCCGTATAGGTCGCTTGCGGTGAGGCGTAGACATCATATGCGGCCGCCAGCGCAGCAGCACTTTCAGGGGTATTGGTGCGGATGGAGACGCGGCTGGGGGACACGCCCGCATCCAGCCAGCTTTTCAAAAGCGCCGTTCCCATCTTCCCGCACCCTACGAGGTGCAGGGAGATTTCATGCAATGCGCTCAACTTCTATGCCTCGCCCACCGTGTCCATCAGGACGATTTTGAGCACATCATCGGCGGATTTATCGCCCCAGAGGAGGGATTGGAACGCAGGATAGAACCGTTCACATTCCGTGACGGCGATATCCAGCAGGTCTTCCATCGTCTCTAAGGTGACACCGGTTTTTGCGAGCAATGCATAGCGGAACGTCAGGCTGCCGCCTTCCTCTTCGGGCATCTCGAAATGTCCCAGCCACATCTTGCTGTTCACCTTCGCGAGGAGGGGATAGAGCTTCGCCGCCATCTTCGGGGCGATTTTCGTATCCATCGCGCAAGCCAGCGTGAGTGAGCCGAATTCTTCATGCCAGTTGAGGGAAATGCGGTAATTGCACCAGCTTCCTGCGTGATCGGCCAGCAGCTCTTGCGTTTCGGGGCGGTCGAATGCCCAGTCACGGTCGAGTAATACCTGTTCTGCGAGGTCGAGGGGGTTCGCGGAGGAAGCGCCGTTTGCTTCAGGCCAGAGAGAAGTCATAGGGGTGACTCCAAATCCAGAGGGGAACGCGAGGATAAGACTGCATGTCTTACCGTCTCCCAGTCTCTCATGGCGCATATAAAAAATCTAATAAAATCGTATCCGATATTCAGGATTTTTTAACCTTTGGGCTGGGCGCCTTTTTCAGCTTGGTGGTTTTCGCGGCGGGCTTGGGGCTGGGCGCGGGTTTCGCTTTAGGTGTCTTCAGTTCCAGCAGTTTTTCCAACTCGACGATGCGCTTTTCCAAGCGCTCCTGCTCGCTGCGCGCCTTCACCGCCATGTCACGCACGGTGTTGAAATCCTCGCGGGTCACCAGATCCATCCGGCGCAGCACTTTATCCACCTGTGAGGCGGCCTGATTCTCCAACTCGGTTTTCATCTCCAGCAAAGAGCCACCTGCGCTGGAGGCGAGCTTGGCGATGTCATCGAAAAATTTGTTGTTCTTCTGCATGGCGGTTTCTCCTGCACATAACGAGGCATTTACCTATGGAAAGGCAGATTTTAGCTGATAAGATGCAAACCAACAATAAGGAAACACCGTAAATGCTGCTCTCCACCCTTGCGCTTGCCTTCCCCCAAGTCGATCCCGTCGCCCTCCAACTCGGCCCCCTCGTCATCCGTTGGTATTCGCTGGCCTATATCGCGGGTATCCTTGGCGGCTGGTGGTATTGCACGAAGCTGACCTATCGCGCCGAGGCCGTCAGCGGCTCGCCCGCATTGTCCCCGAAGGCCGTGGAGGACATCGTGGTGTGGATTATCCTTGGCGTGGTGCTGGGTGGCCGCTTGGGCTACGTCCTCTTCTATCAGCCTGCTTATTATTTCGAGAATCCCTCACAGATTCTGCATGTATGGCAGGGCGGCATGTCCTTCCACGGCGGCTTCCTCGGCGTGTTGGTCGCCACATGGCTTTATGTGAAAAAACACCGTTACACCTTCTTCCGCGCCATGGATATGTTCGCCTGTGTCACGCCCATCGGCCTGTTCTTCGGGCGCGTGGCGAATTTCGTGAACGGCGAGCTCTATGGCCGCGTCACCGATGTGCCTTGGGCGGTGGTCTTCCCCCATGGCGGCATGCTGCCGCGCCACCCCAGCCAGCTCTATGAAGCGGTGCTGGAAGGTTTGGTGACGCTGGCGGTGCTCGGTTATCTCGCCTATCGCACCAAAGCCTTGGCGCGCCCCCGCCTCATCTCCGGCGCGTTCCTTATTTGTTATGGCCTGTCGCGTACCTTGGTGGAGATGGTGCGTGAGCCGGATGAGCAACTCGGCTTCCTCTTCGGCGGCTTCCTGACGATGGGTATGCTGCTTTCCATCCCCATGGTGCTGCTGGGCATCTGGCTCATCTATGTGGCCAAGAAGGCTCCGGCGTTGTATGAACTTCCCGCAGAAACGGCCAAACCCAAGGCGAAGAAAGAAGCCGCCCTGCCGTGAGGGAAATTTTTGTATGAGTAAAGCTTTGCAGAAAGTAAAAATTGCTTGTGTGACGGTCACGTTAGGGGCGATTGCCATTGGATTTTTCATCGGCGCTTTATTTGGGGATACTTCGCCTAAAGAGCCCCAGAATCCGCAGCTGGCAGAAAACTGCAAAAAATTATCAGAGAATGGATTACCTCGTTTTTATTACGATGAAGGTGTCCTTGCTGACTTTTGCGGGATGAATGCCAGTTCTTGCGATGATCCAGAGTATTTCTTCGAGAAGGGAGGTTATAGCTTGCTTTTCAAGCGCGAAGATAAGCCGGACATTTGGATTCGCTCCTTCGATTTTCACGGTACTGAATCACTCAAGGCAGAAATGAATCAAGAGTTCGCTTTTTGCTATACTTTCCATGATTACAAAGGTCATGTGCACACCGAAGTGAAATCAGCCAGTCATATTAGGAAGATTGAGTGACCCTCGAATCCCGCATCATCGCTGAAATCCGTGAAAAGGGCGCAATCACCGTCGCGCGCTATATGGAGCTCGTGCTGGGTGATCCCGAAGGCGGATATTACATGACCAAAGATCCGTTGGGCGAAGGGGGCGATTTCGTCACCTCGCCGGAAATCTCGCAGGTCTTCGGGGAACTCTGCGGCATCTGGGCGGCAGAGGCGTGGAGCACTCAGCAGCTAGGCCATGCGGATTTGGTCGAGTTCGGCCCCGGTCGTGGCACGTTGATGGCCGATGCCCTCCGCGCCACCAAGCGGGTCGGTGGCTTCCACGACCATGTGGATGTGCAGATGGTCGAGATGAGCCCCGTGCTCCGCACCGCCCAGCAGCGTAGCCTATACGGTAAGCACCCGCGCGTGTCGTGGCATAACGCACTCCCCGAAAGCGACCGCCCCTTGCTGGTCATCGCCAATGAATTTTTCGATGCCCTGCCCATCCATCAATATATCGCGGGGGAGGATGGCTGGCACGAACGGCTGGTGACTTTGCCCAAACGTGGCGATGGGCTGGTCTTCACCCAAAGCCGCGAAACCGTCCCCATCCTGCCCTACCTCTTGCCCGTCGGCAGCATCGTGGAGGCCTGCCCGCTGGCGGTGGAGATTATGGCGGGCATCGCCAAGCGCATCGCCAAACATGGCGGCGCGGCACTCATCATCGATTACGGCTATATGCGCCTTCACGGCGTACAGGCCTCCGGCAGCACCTTACAAGCCGTGCGCGACCACCAGTATCACGACGTGCTGCATAATCCCGGTAAGGCTGATGTCACCGCCCATGTAGATTTCTCCGCGCTGGCCGATGCTGCCCGCCGTGCGGGGGCGCAAGCCGCCAATATCCTCTCCCAGCGGGAATTCCTGCAACGGATGGGCGGGAAATTGCGGGTGGAGCAGCTCCTCCGCCATGCGGACACCCCCGCCATCAGCGATAACATCAAAGCGGGGTTTGAGCGTCTCATCGGGCAGGATGCCATGGGCGAGCTGTTCCTCGTCCTCGCCGTCACTCCGGTAGGTGCGCAAGCACCTGTGTTTTGAGGGAAGAAAATATGGCAAATACACTGGCTGCTTTCTCGTTATACGTACGCAGACTGTTAGAACTTCTCTTCGTGCTGGCGGGGATGTTCTTCTATGCAATCACCGTAAATCTATTTTCCAACCCAGCGCTTGGTTTTATTGAAGCTGAAACACTGAAACATAAGGTTCGTGGATACGGGCAGCAACACGACTCTTTTCTAGGAAAAAGCTTTTGCGGCCATGACTTTTGCTTTGGATACTTTGGTGTTTTCAATCTTTATGCTGCTTCAATCGCCATCTTTTTCGTGGCAATGGCGAGCATAATTCTTTGCGGATACATGTGTCGTGCAAAGAAGACGGTTTCACAATCGCCTGCAAAGCGGCTCCTAGAAATTGTTTTTAAGGCATTTTTCTTTTTAATAAGTATCTATGCGCTGGATTATGCTTTGGATTTCTCGGCAGATTCATTCATATGGCGAATGGTTTTAGGAACGCTGTGGTTTTCTTCAGGTTTCTTTGTTGTTGCGAAGATAAACCGTATCCAAGGGAGAGGGCTTTTTTATTCAGCCTTCGAGTTTGCCGTAATACAGGCAATTCTGATTAGCATGTTGGTTATGAACCATAGTGTTTACTGTGAACAGAGAAGCTTCGTGAAGCCAATGCTGAGCTCTCTGACGCCTCTGTGTCAAAAAACTTGAATTTTAGGTAATATGCCATGGCGATCTACGAAACCGATGATTCCCTTTCCGCCCTCTCCGGCATCCGCCACGGGTTTTTCACCCGTAACGGCGGGGTCAGCGAAGGTATTTATGGCTCGTTGAACATCGGCGCAGGGTCGGATGATGCGCCGGATGCCGTTGCCGAGAATAAACGCCGCGTGGCGGAAGCCATGGGTGTTTCCCCGGAGAACCTGCTGACGCTCTACCAAATCCACAGCGACATTGTGTTGACGGTGGATTCGCCGTTCGTGGGCGAACGCCCGCAAGCCGATGGTTTCGTCACTGCCACCCCCGGCCTCGCGCTGGGAATTTTGACCGCCGATTGCGCGCCCGTGCTTTTTGCTGACGCCGATGCCAAAGTCATCGGTGCCTGCCACTCCGGCTGGAAAGGCGCTATCACCGATATTCCCCTCCGCACCGTGGAAGCCATGGAGAAACTCGGTGCGAAACGAGAGAACATCACCGCCGTCATCGGCCCATGCATTTCGCAACCCTCGTACGAGGTGGATGCGAAATTCCGCGAGAATTTCGTGCAAAAAGATGCAAAAAACGCGCGATTTTTCATCGAGAACACGCAAAAAAACGGTCATTTTTTCTTCGATTTGCCCGGTTATGTAAAGCACCGGTTGGAGATTTGCGGCATCGCAAAAACGAATATCCTTGCCAAAGATACCTGTTCTAATGAGAATGCGTTCTTCAGTTATCGCAGGAAAACCCTGCGTGGCGAGAAGGATTACGGCAGACAAGTCTCCGTGATTGTCTTAGAGCCGCAAAAGCGGCCACCAGAGTGATGCATTGAACTTTTTATAATCATGATTAATTTTTAGGAGCTTGAGGATGTCGGTCCTGCCATTCGACCAACGTGAAGGTAAAATCTGGTTCGACGGGAAACTCGTCGAGTGGAAGGACGCGAAGCTTCACGTCCTCAGCCACGGCCTCCACTATGGCAGCTGCGTCTTCGAAGGCGAGCGCGTCTATAACGGCGAAGTCTTCAAGCTGCATGAGCACAACGTGCGCCTGCACAAATCGGCGGAACTCCTCGGCTTCGAGATTCCTTATTCCCTCGATGAACTGCGCGACGCGACCTTAGAGGTCGTTAAAGCACAGGGCATCGTGAACGGTTACATCCGCCCTGTCGCATGGCGCGGCAGTGAGATGATGGCGATTTCCGCACAGGCCACCAAAATCCACGTCGCCATCGCGGCATGGGAATGGCCGAGCTACTTCAAGAAGGACGCGCAGGAACTGGGCCTGAAGCTGCGCACCTCCGAATGGCGCCGCCCTGCACCGAACACCGCGCCTTCCA
>VGDC01000065.1 GCA_016869895.1 Alphaproteobacteria bacterium | reverse complement strand
ATTCTCATCAAACGCACCGTCTTCTTCGGTGCCACGCGGGATATGGTCACCCTCGCGCTCGGCGAGCCCAGCTGCTTCGAGAATAACGACCCCCAAGCCACCGCCTCGAATGCCGCCGAACCCAAAGAAGGCTGGCTCTATTTCATCGACGGTGAATCCAAGCCCACCTTGCTGGTTTTCCAGAACAACACCCTCGTTTCGGCGGGTAAGACCTCCGCGCTCGACGGCTGCAAATAGCACCTAAGCCGTATACGTCACCGCCCCACTGCTCTCCAGCGTCAGGGTGAATCCTTCCAGCCCCTCCACCGCGCCCGTGCGCTCATACCCCGTCACCACGCATTTCGCGTCGATTCTGCCCCCATCCGCCAGATGGATGCGGTAGTTCCGGCTTGCACCATCCACCGCCCGTTGCCACAGCCGCGCATCGCCCTCCTTCGTCGCTGCCACGCCCTGCCCGGATATGCGGAGTGATGCGATTCCCGCCCCTTCCAGCATCCGTTTCCAGCCGTTGCCGCTCACATCCCGCACTTCGGGCGGATTGCGACCGATGGAAACGCGGGTGGCGCGTAATCCGCCGATGGTGTGGAATGCTTCCGTCGGCGCACCATCATCGCCGATTTTCAGCAGCATCAGCGAGGCGTTGTGTATGTCCATATCACGCTCCTAGAGTTTGTAATCTCGCGGTGAAACGCATCCGCCCTTGATAGGTCGTCCCGTCGCGCAGCAGCGATATTTCGCTTCCCGCATAGCGGATGCCCACCAGTGCGAATCCGCCGACCGCATCGGTCAATGTGGCATCCTGCAACACCCGATGCACATCGGCGAGGATGCCATCCGCCTCCTTCCGCCCCTTTGCGCGGCTATAGACCTGCACGTTCAGAGTGATGCGCGTGATGGCGATGCCCACGGTGGATTCATCCTCCCCGCGCGTATCGCCGATGGTCACATAGGGATATTCCGTCTTCTCCGGCACATGGTCGAACACGCCGGATACCTTCGCCGCCAGCGTGTCATCCGCCGCAAGCAATCCGCGCAGCATCTCCTGCACGGCATAATGGCTGAAATGCGCCATGATTCTCTCCTTCAGTTCGGTGCTTCGACGATGAGTATCAGCCTTTCCCGCGCTTCATCGGGGCAGATGACACTGCGGATTCCGTGGGCGCGGCCTTGGAACACCACGCGCATTTCCGTGTCCACGCCTTCACGGTAGCGGATGGTGATGCGGCTGCGATTCTGCGCCTCCAGCTGTTCGGCGAAGGGCTGCTCACTGCCTTGCAGCGGTTCGATAGCCGCCCAGACTTCCGCCACATCCTCCCAATCCTGCACCACCTCCCCCCCTGCGCCCACCGTGTTCACGGGCTGTTGCAGCAGAATGCGATGGCGCAGCAGGGACGAGAGCATTTCGTTGCGTTTCGCCATGTCAGAATCCGATTTCACGATGGGGTTTATACAGCGAGATGCTCGCGCTCGGCATGGCAGCCGCCGCACCCGCGCGGTTGTCATACATCTCGGCGATGTGGATGAGCATACCCTGACGCACCGAAGCGGGGATGCCTTCATCGCCGTAACCCGTGCGGTAATGGATGCTCACCTCGAAGGACATGGGAATCGTCTCGAAATGCAGCATGTCGTGCCGCGCGTTCAGGTGATAGGCATGCTCCGCCATCGCCACTTCATCACCATTGCGGGTGATGCGCTTCACCGAGAGTATCTCCTGCACAGGGCCGCGCGGCAGCGGGGTCTTCAGCGGCGCATAATCCTCATAGGTGATTTTCCATTCCTGTACCGCCAGTGATTTGCGCAGGAACTCCTCCGCCGCCTCTCTGCCAGCGCGGATAAGTGCGGAGATGAGCAGGTCGTCATCGCTGCCGTCCACCCGTAGATACAGCTTCGCCTCCGCCAGTGTCAGCGGTTCGATATCGGGATTTTGCACGCGCGAAAGCGCACGGGTCGGGTTCTCCGCCATGTGAGTGTCTCCTGTCAGTCATGGAAGGTTATTTCGTCGGTCGGTGTCGCCTCGCGGCCATAATCACGGCTGATGAAATACCGCGCCAGATGGTCGCTTAGGTCATAAATGTGGTTCTCGTGGTAAAGGTCTGTCCGGAATCCGTCGTCGCTGCCCCTGCGCGTCTCGGTCATGAGCACCCGCATGATGAACCTCAGAATTTCGGGGGAACTTAAACGCGGTCAGCAGACCGCGTCAGCCTTGAGCCGCGTCCCATGTGAGTGACAGCATGTCGCGCAGCGGGGACAAAAATAATTCAAAACAGTGAGTGGAACAAAAACACCGCCAGTAGGCGGTGTGAGCCATCAGCCCGCGAACCGTTAGGTCTGCGAAGCTAAGCGGCGCGCCATGGAAAAATCAGCAGATTTTTTCGGGCGCAAATTAACGCCCAACGTTCTTCTTATCCAGCGCGTGAAGCGTCGCGAGATTCGCGCTCATCCCTGCCACATTCGGCACCTGCGCATAGACCGTGAATTTCGCGATGCTATCCGCCGTTTCCGCTTCCAGCCCCACTTTGCCGAGCACGCCCGCCAGCTTGTCGGTCATGGCTTTGCTTGGGGCTTTGCCCAGCGTCGTCATGCCCACGAGTGCCGCCGCGCCCACGCTGCTATCCACCACACGGGAGAACACATAATTCTGCATCGTGGCGGGTGCGCCGAACTTGTCGTCCATCGTCTTTTGCACGCCCAGTCGCGCGGCGATCCCCACCGGCACGAGGATGGACATATCCACGATGGAATTGGCGATTTTCCGCGCCTTCTCTTCTTGGCTGATGGGCGTGAAGGCTTGCGGGTTCTCCTGCGTGGCATCCGCTTCCGCCCCCGCCTCCGCCGCCCCCATGGGAACGCCGTTCTTCATCAACGGCATCACGATCTTCTTCGCCACCCAATCCTTCAGATGATCCATCCGCTCCTTGCCCGCTAGTTTCTTGGCGAGGAAAAGCGCGCCGAAAGACACACCAAGGCCGGTGGCTTCAGCGGAAACGACGCTCATCGCGCGACGCGCGGTGCGTTCTCTGGCGGTGTTCGGTTCCTGCATCGTTCTTTCTGGGCTGCACGCAGCCTTATCCGGTTATTCGGATTCCTTGTCTTCCTGCAAGGCGCGCAATTCGCGCATATTCTCGGAAATCTCCGCCTGCGTCACCGAGGTGGGAATATCCAGCATCGCCTGATGGTTGAAGCCGTATTCGTCTTCCATGCGCTTGCGCACTTCTTCGTCCGGCTCGCCCTCGCCCGCTTCCACGATCATCCCGTAATCATCGGGGTGGAACATGCCTTCTTCCTGCGCCTTCATGAAGGCTTCCAGTTTATCGGCGCGCACCGCGACATAAGCGAAGATGGGCGTTCCTTCAGGGTTCGCGCCTTTCACCAGCAGCATGCAGATGGTCTTTTCGGCGATGATCTGTTCAGAACGGGAAAGTGTCACTGGCTGCTCCTGAGGCGATTCAGTATAGGCATTTCCGCCATCATACGGATAAACACCCACAGGGTCAACCCTTTGAGGTGGTGGGGAGAAGATGCGAATCCTCTCCCCTTCCCCTATTTTACGACGCTGCCAGTTTCAGCAGTTTGATGGCATCGAAGTTGACGACATCGCCGCCCACGCGTTTCGTGGTGTAGAATTTCACGAAAGGCTTGTTGGTGTAAGGGTCACGCAGGGTGCGCACACCGATGCGATCCACGATGGTATAGGCCGAAGCGAAATCCGCCAGCGCGACGGAGAGGCTACCCGAAGCTGCCACCGGCATATCGCTGCTGGTCGCCACGGGAACGCCGAGGAGCGTATCCGGTGCACCTGCCGCAAGACCCGGCTGCCAGAGGTACTGGTTGGTGGTGGATTCCTTCAGCAAACGCACCGATTGCAACACCGTGCGGTTCATCAGGAAGGTGGAGCGGCTGGCATAGCCCTCCTCCAGCGAGTAGAACAGCTTGATAAGGCTGTCAGCAGTCACCGCGCCGCTCGTGCCGGAAAGAATCTGCTCGATTTCGCCCCAATCCGTGCCTGCATCATAGGTGAGGATACCGCGCGGTTTGCTGGTGCCATCACCGTTGATGAACGCATCGCTTTCCTGTCGTGCGAAGCTCGCCGCGACCTTCTCGGCGATCCAGCTTTCGATGTCGATGGCTGCATCATCCACCAGTTTCTGCGTCGCCTTCGGCTGGGCATACAGCTCATGCACATGGATGGTCTTCTTGCCCACGCTGGGGGTGTTGGTGTCGCTCACCGTGCCGGTCTCGGTCGTCCAGCCGCTGGTCGCCGCGCCGTTGTCTTCGATGAGTTCCAGCGAATCGGAAGAGATGGTCTCGATGCCCGCCAGCAAGCGGAAGGGCGATGCTTCTTCGATGAGCTTGATGATACGGCTGGACATGGTGGGGGTCACGAGATAACCGCCATCGGGGTCGGAACCCACGGAAAGCGCCTTGGTGTGCAGCTCTTCGAGGCCACCTTCCATGCCTTTGCGCAGGTAATTGTCGAACGCCTTCTTGTATTCGGACACATGCCCGTCGATGGCTTTATAGCCCAGCCCCGCCAGTTCACGACCGGGTCGCGCGCTCGCCGTCTCCAGCACATCCACGCGTTTCTTGTAGTTATCCAGCGTCTGGTTGATGCGGCTCAGCTGCTCCATATGCAGCGGATCAGCCGCGCCCTTGCGTTCGATTTCGCGCAGGCGTTGGTCGTTCACCTGCTTGAACTGCTCCCACGCATGACCCAGTGTATGCACGCGCTCAGTGATCTCAGAAATGCTCATAGTGTTTCCTTTTTAGGTTGAAGAAAGGGGTTTGCAGGTGCGCTGCCGCACGTGCATTTAGAAAAAGAGAAAGAGGTTAATTAGGTGCGGATTTTCATGCCGAGGATGGTCAGGCTCAACACCAGCGTCACGGCATTCGCCGCGATGACGGGGGTGTTATCGGTCAGCAATCCATAACCCAGCCAGCAGACCAGTCCCAAGGAGAAGATGATATACATCCACAGCGAGATACCATCCGTGTTGCGCGTGCGGATGATTTTGATGGCCTGCGGCAGAAAGCTGACCGTGGTGCAGAATGCCGCGATGAAACCGAGTATCTCGACCATGTAGATTTCCTATGGATGTTCGCGCACCGTTAAAGCAGATTTCAGCGGGAAATGACAGCGATTGCTTCGTCGATGGCATCCGAAAGACGGATGAGTTCACCGCTTCTGAGCAGGCTGGTTTCCTCCTGCTTCACCGCATGCACATTCGCTTCCGCATTCGCGGGGAAAGTGACTAAGCTGATTTCATAAAGCGCGACCTCCTCCAGCAGCCGCACGCCCGTCAGCGGGTCGATGCGGTAGCGCACGGGGACGTATCCGATGCTCAAGCCCGCGATAGCCCCCGCTTTCAGCAACGCATGGGCCTCCTTCGCGCGTTGCACTTCCAGCAGCAGGCGACCTTCGACGTATAACCCCCGCGCGTCTTCGCGAAGAAGCGTGAACACGCCGATGGGCTCATCCATATTGTGCTGCCACAGCAGCTTCACGTTGTGTTTGCCGTCGAGCAGCGTCGCCGCGAACGCGCCCTCCAGCATCATGTCGTTCTGGTTATCGACCACCCCGAACACGCTGGCATAGCCCGCGAAATTGCCTTTGTCGTCGATGTGTTTCAGCTCTAACCGTTGTGCATTCAGCATTTGCGCAGCCCCACCATTTCGCGTTTCTCCTCATCCGTCAGGAAGCCCGACGCATTCGCGCGGCTCCACAGCGCTTCACGGCGTTCCGCCAAGGCCTGAATCCCGTCCGTGTCATAGCGCAGTTCCAGCGCGCCGCCGAATTGCGGCAGCAGCCAGTTGTTCAGCGCGTCGCACATCCCGTCCACCAGCGGCAGGATGGTCTGTTCCCACAGCGCCAGCCGCGCTTCGGCGAGGTTCGCATAGGTGTTATCACCTGGGATGCCCAGCAACTGCGGCGGCACGCCGAAGGCTAGTGCGATGTCCCGCGCCGCGCTGTTCTTCACCTCGATGAAATCCATCTCCTTGGGCGAAAGGCTCATCTCGCGCCATTCCAGCCCGCCCTCCAGCAGCAGTGGCCTTCCCGCATTCGTCGGGCCACTGAACTGGCTGTCCATCTGTTCCTTGATGCGGTGGTATTGCTCTTCGCTCAGCGTCTGTTCATTGCCGCCGCCCACCACCAGCGCACCGCTCGGTCGCGCGCCGTTCTGCAACAACGCCTGATTCCACGCCCCCGCTTGATTGTGCTGATCGATGCTATAGGCCGCCGCTTCGATGGGCGAAAGCCCATACCAGTCATTCAGCGGATGGAACGCTTTCAGGTGCAGCACGCGGCTGCGTCCCGTCATCCTGTCCACCGGAAAATCCACCGCCTGTTCGCCCACCGTGTGGCGATAGGCCTGCGGCAAGCCGTCCCGCCCCGCGATGACGCTCATGCGGTCTGGCCGCAGGCTGTGCAATTCCAGCGGCGCGCCCTCCCTTGGTCCTGCCCCTTGCAGGAATGCATTGCCGGAAATAAGCCGGAACGCATAAATGCCATGGAACAGCTCCGCCCCGCCTTGCAGCGGGTTGGGTTTATCCAGCAGGGTCAGCACGGGGTGTTGCTTGATGCGGATGCACTCGCCGGAGCTTTTGTCGAACAGCATCCACGGCACGCTCGCCGCGCCGCTCGCCACCAGATTCACCGACCGATGGGCGACGACATTGCGGATATAGCCCTCGTCGGCGAAGCGTTGATAATCGCGCCCGCTCCACACGGGTTTGCCGGGCTGATACACCACCGCCTGCACGCTCATGCGGCGGTAAAGGCTTTCATCGCCATGTTTCTGCTGCATGGCGGATCGGCGGAGCAGCCGCGACAACAAGCCGCGACTTCCCGCATGAGAAGCGGTTGCTTTCATGGTGGTTCCTTATGGTGATGTGGGGTGGTTTTTTTGGTTTGTCGGTAAGAATTAGGCAGGCTACTATTCGCCATCCTCAATTCCGCTTTATGCAAAAAGGTGTTTCCCGATAATGCGCTTATTCATGTTGATTCTCAGCTTCATCATCGCGTCACCCGCCCTTGCTGAGACCTTGGCGAGCAAAATAATCGTTTTCAAAAACGAGCGTCGCATGGAACTGCTCGATAGCGAATCGAAAGTCCTCAAAACTTATAAAATCGCCTTGGGCGCAGAACCTGCAGGCCACAAAACTACCGAAGGCGATGAGCGCACACCCGAAGGTAATTACACGATTATCAGCCGCATGGAAAAAAGTCGTTTTCACCGTTCTCTCTGAATCTCCTACCCTAATGCGGCGGATAAAGCACAAGCAGCAGAGCGCGGTGTCTCTGCTGGTGGCGACATCATGATTCACGGCATCCGAAATGGTTTTGGCTGGGTCGGCTCACTCCACAATCGCATCTACGATAAGTGGACGGATGGCTGCGTGGCTGTCACGAACGATGAAATCGAAGAGATATGGAAACTTGTTCCTGATGGAACGCCTATTGAAATCCGTCCCTGATTTCTTCCTTCTATTCCCATTCTATATTTACAGTCTATGCCCACCTTCCAGAATCCGGAAGGGGAAAACTTATGTTTTTTTACAGCGGTGAGCACCCCAAAAACCGCGCTTGCCAACCATCCGGTGATTAGCTAGTATGCCGCCGTTTGGGGTTGTCTGATATGGCATTCCCAGAATTAGTTCGGCTTTCGATGCGTCTTCTGGCGAGGCCAGCAGGCCGAGCGAGCCATCAGCCCGCGAGAGCGGCGCGCCATGTGAGGAACAGCATGTTCCGCAACGGGCGCATTAAATAATTTTGTCGGGGCGTAGCGCAGCCTGGTAGCGCGCCTGCTTCGGGAGCAGGAGGCCGGAGGTTCGAATCCTCTCGCCCCGACCATTAAAAAAGCCGCCCTTCGAGGTGGCTTTTTTAATGCGGCGAAGGATGAGAACCGACAGGAGGTTCGACAATAAGCTTAACGAGCTTGCGAGTTTAGCGTTTGCAACGTTGGGAGGCGCAGCCGAAGCAACGTAATCCTCTCGCCCCGCAAACCCTTCTATTCCCATTCTATATTTACAGTCTATGACCACTTCCTAAAACCCGGAAGGGGAAAACTTCACTTTTTTTCTTCGGGAAGTTCCACCTCTGTCTCCAGCGGTGGCTCATAGTTTCCAGCGAGGATGGCACGGGCTTTCTGCACATCCACGGCCTTCTCCCAACGCGCCACCACCAGCGTCGCCACGCCGTTGCCGATGAGGTTGGTGATGCTCCTGCCCTCCGACATGAACCGGTCGATGCCCAGAATCAGCGCCACCGATGCCACCGGCACCGAACCGACTGTCCCCAGCGATGCCGCCAGCACGATGAAGCCCGAACCCGTCACTCCCGCCGCACCTTTGGAGGTGATCATCATTACCCCCAGCAGCAGCAATTCTTCTTGCAGCGACAGCGGCGTATTCGTCGCTTGGGCGAGGAACACCGCTGCGAGTGTGAGATAAATCATCGAGCCGTCAAGGTTGAAGGAATAGCCCGTCGGCAGCACCATGCCCACCACGCCTTTGTCCACTCCCAGCGCGGTGAGTTTATCGATCATGCGCGGGAAAACCGTCTCCGACGA
>VGDC01000064.1 GCA_016869895.1 Alphaproteobacteria bacterium | reverse complement strand
GGGTTGTTAGGAAGCAGTTGAAAAGCGTTATGGGATGGCGTAAAAACAAGCCACATCACATAACGAAACAAGGTGCGTCAGTGTGAGTGAAGCGCGAGGCAGTTCCGCCCGCAGAACCGGAGTGTAGCAGCGCTACATGAGGATTCGAGGACGGAAATAACGACGCGATTCGCCACAATCACGCAGCGAAATGGGGTACGAAATGGCCGGCCATTCACAGTTTAAGAACATCATGCACCGCAAAGGCGCGCAAGATAAAAAGCGCGCCAAGGTCTTCACCAAACTCACCCGCGAGATCATCACCGCGACCAAGCTTGGCCTGCCGGATCCCGCCATGAACCCGCGCCTGCGCGCTGCCTGCATCGCCGCGCGCAAAGAGAACCTGCCCCGCGACCGCATCGAAGCCGCCATCAAGCGTGGTTCCGGTTCCGAGCAAGGCGATAACTTCGATGAGATGCGCTATGAGGGCTATGGCCCGAACGGCGTGGCCGTCATCGTCGAAGCTTTGACCGACAATCGCAACCGCACCGCCGCCGATGTGCGCGCCATCTTCACCAAACATGGCGGCAACTTGGGCGAAACCGGCAGCGTGAATTTCATGTTCACCCGCGTGGGTCTCATCACTTATCCGGTGAAGGCTGCCGCCGATGACGTCATTTTCGAAGCCGCACTGGAAGCGGGTGCGGAGAATGTCGAATCCAACGGCGAACTCCACGAAATTACCACCGCTGCCGACGACCTACACGAAGTGAGCGCGGCGCTCTCCGCGAAATTCGGCGACCCTGAAAGTGCGAGCTTCACCTGGATTCCCGTCACCACCACGCCACTCAACGAAGATCAGGCGCGGTCGATGATGAAACTGGTCGATGCCTTGGAAGATAACGACGATGTGCAGAATGTCTTCTCGAATTTTGACATTTCCGAAGAGATTTTGACCAAAATCAGCGCGTAATCACCATGAAAAACGCTCTTTTTATCGCCGCTGCACTGCTTCTCGCCACCGCAGCCTTCTTCGCGGGGCAAAAGCAATCGGAAGAAAAGGCGGAGGCCGTCAAGGTCGCCACACAGCTGAAACCTGTCCTTGACCAGCTGGGTGTGTCCACCATGGCCATCACCTATTTCGCCTATTGCTCTCCGCCGGATGCTGGCCTATCGACCCAAGAAATGATTTATGTGCTGCAGAATAATATCGCATTGCGCGATCAACTGGGCGGCCATATCCAGAATCAGAACCCGGAAATGGCACCCGAATCCACCGCCGAATTCGTGCTTTCCGCTGCGTTCGGCCTGCAACGCCAGACCATCAATGCCCTGAAAGAACCGGGTGCTTGCACCGACCTGAAATGGCGCAAGATGGATGGTTATCTGAAGGAATTCGCCAAGCAGGATTTGCAAGCCAACGTGCCGGAAGCGGATAAAGCCATCGTCACGCCGGAGACCGTGCAGCCCATCCTCGATTCCATCAAGAATTCCTGATGCTGATTCTGGGCGTCGATCCGGGGTTGCAGCGCACAGGGTGGGGCATCATCCGCAAGGAAGGCTCGAACCTGAAGTTCATCGGCTGCGGCACGCTTCTCTCCGATAGCAAACTCCCCCTGCCCGCGCGGCTGTTCCAGCTGCATGAGGCCTTGTTGGAAATCATCACCCATCATAAACCTGATGTGTCGGCAGTGGAGGAGACATTCGTGAACGTCAACCCCGCCTCCACGCTGAAACTGGGGCAGGCGCGCGGTGCGATTCTCATGACCCTTTCTCTGGCGGGTCTGCCGGTTCACGAATATTCCGCGACGAATGTGAAAAAGACCGTGACTGGCTCTGGCCGCGCCGAGAAAGAACAGGTGCAAGCATTGGTGGAAATGCTCATGCCGACCAGCAAAGCACACATCAAAGGGCCGGATGCGGCGGATGCGCTGGCCATCGCCATCTGCCATTCCAGCCATGCGGTGATGAGCGGGGTGCTGAAATGAAGACCCTCCACTTTTTCGAAGCGAAACGCCCTATCCTCACCTTCACGGCAGAAGATGTGGGCTATTCACCAGAAGGCACGGAAATCCTTGTCACCGCGCAGGGCGAAATCACTTTTCAAGACACCCCCGCCGTGGAGGAGCTTTTTCACGGCAAGCCCTCCTGTTTCCTGCAAGTCAAAGAAGGCGATGAAATCCTGCTGGATGGACGCTTCCACGTGACCTTCCTCGTGCTGGAACCGAATCAACTGGTTGTGCGGATTTCGGTTGGAGAAGCGCAGATTTAGTGTAGTATGTGCCGGAGCGGAACCCGCCTGTCAGCAGACAGGCCAGCCCTGAGCCAGTTTCATGCGAAAATCAGCAGATTTTCGCGGAAACAAACAAGGATTCACCATGATCGGCAAATTGCGCGGTATCGTTGACGAAAGCACGGAAGATTCCGTCATACTGGACGTGAACGGCGTGGGCTATGTCGTATTCTGCTCGTCCCGCACCCTCAGCGCATTGCAGCCTGGAGCGGCGGCCACCCTTGTCATCGAAACCCATGTGCGCGAAGACCACATCCATCTTTACGGCTTCGCTGACGCGTTGGAGCGCGAATGGTTCCGTTTGCTGACTGGGGTGCAAGGCGTCGGCGCGAAAATGGCCCAGGCGATTCAGGGCACGTTCGATGCAGACGGCCTGTCGCGCACCATCGGCGCGCAGGACAAAACGGGGCTGACCCGTGTCAAAGGCATCGGCCCGAAGGTCGCTGAACGCATCGTGACGGAACTGAAAAGCAAAGTGGTGAAGATGGGCGCGCTGCCCATGCCCACGAATTCCGGCGTGGTGGAAATCGCAGATGCGAAACCCGCGAAGGGCAAAAAATCCGCTGGCACTACCGCCCAGCCACGCATCATGGACGATGCGGTTTCTGCACTCACCAACCTAGGCTACACCCGCACGGATGCCTTCACCGTGGTCGCGGGCATCCTCCAGCGCAATCCTGATGAAACACCGAAGCTGGATGACCTCATCCGCCTTGGCTTGAAGGAGCTTGCACGATGAGCGACTCCTCCCGCCTCGCCGATGGCGCACCGCAGGACGAAGACACCGGAGAATCCACCCTCCGCCCGTTGAAGCTGGACGAATTCACTGGCCAGCGGCAGTCCTGCGCGAACCTGCGCGTCTTCGTGGAAGCGGCACGCAATCGTGGCGACACGCTAGACCATGTGCTGTTCTATGGCCCTCCTGGTCTCGGCAAAACCACACTGGCGCAAATCGTCGCCCGCGAAATGGGTGTTAACTTCAAGGCCACTTCCGGCCCTATCCTGACCAAAGCGGGGGATCTCGCTGCCCTGCTCACGAACCTGCAAGCAGGCGATGTGCTGTTCATCGATGAAATCCACCGCCTGAATGCCGCCGTGGAAGAAGTGCTTTATCCCGCGATGGAGGATTTCCAGCTCGACCTCATCATCGGTGAAGGCCCTGCGGCGCGCACGCTGCGCATCGACCTGCCTAAATTCACGCTGGTTGGCGCGACCACGCGCCTCGGTCTTATCTCGAATCCGCTGCGCGACCGTTTCGGCATTCCCCTGCGCCTCAATTTCTATGAGGTGGATGAGCTGGAAAAGGTCATCACCCGCGCGGCGAAACTGCTGGGCGAAGACATCACCCCTGACGGCGCCCATGAAATCGCCCGCCGCTCCCGTGGCACGCCGCGCATCGCCGTGCGCCTGCTGCGCCGTGTGCGCGATTTCGCCCATGCCGCGAAATCCGCCCAGATTGATGCGAAATTGGCGGATTCTTCACTGCTCCAACTGGATGTGGACGCACTGGGGCTGGACGGATCCGACCGCCGCTATATGAAATTCATCGCTGACCATTACCCCGGCGTGCCCGTGGGCGTGGAGACCATCGCTGCGGGTCTTTCCGAACAGCGCGATTCGCTGGAGGAGACCATCGAGCCGTATCTCCTGCAAATCGGTTTCGTGCAGCGCACCCCGCGCGGACGCATGCTGACCCCGCAGGCCTATAAGCATCTGGGATTGAAGCCCCCCGCCGTCATCGCCACACAGCCGCAGCTTGACCTGCTGGCGAACCAGCCCGAAGAGGATTGATATGCGTAACCCTGACCGTTTCTCCGGCGAATTCGTGGGCGGCGCCCATGAAATCAGCTTTCCCGTGTATTATGAAGATACCGATGCGGGCGGCGTGGTTTACTATGCGAACTACCTGCGCTTCGCCGAGCGTGGCCGCACCGAAGCCCTGCACCTCGCCGGAATCGACCATCAGGAGCTGATGAGCGAGCATGGCGTGTGGTTCGTGGCGCGCCGCTGCGTGGTGGATTACCTCAAGCCTGCGCGGCTGGACGATCTCCTCACCGTGCGCACCAGCATTCAGGAAATGCGCACCACCAGCCTGCTAATGCGCCAAGAGTTCCTTGTGCGCAAAGAGACCATTGCAGTCGTGGATGCATTTATGGTATGCGTCAACGCGGCTGTGAAGCCCTCGAAAATCCCCCAATCCGTGCGGGAGACCTTGCTGGCGGCATTGCCCCTGCAAACCGCACAGACCGTATAACACTGATAAGCAACGCAAAATCACTCGACAGGAGCGAAGCGCACCATGAGCAGCAAAGTAGATACCGCCGTGACCCCCGTGGCCTCCGCCGATGTGGCGGGTGGCGCAGCAGCAGCCGTCCACGACCTTTCCATCCTCGGCATGTTCATGCAGGCGGATTTCGTCGTCAAAGCGGTGATGATTTCGCTGCTTCTGGCCTCCTTCTGGAGCTGGGCGATCATGTGCGACAAATACGTGCGCTTCAAAGCCATCCGCATGTCCACCAACCGCTTCGAGAAGGACTTCTGGTCTTCCGGTGCGATCGATAAATTCTATGAGAAAGTCAAGAAACGCGCCACGCACCCGCTGGCTGTCATCTTCACCGCTGGCATGGAAGAGTGGTATCGCTCCCGTCAGGAAGGCTCCGCCGCTATCCACCCCGGTCTTCGCATCGGCGTGCGTGAGCGTGTGTCGCAGGTGATGCAGATCACCCGTAACCGCGAATTGGACAAGCTGGAGCATAACCTCGGCTTCCTTGCCACCGTCGGCTCTTCCGCGCCGTTCATCGGTCTGTTCGGCACGGTCTGGGGTATCATGAACAGCTTCACCAGCATCGCTGCTTCGAAGAACACCACGCTGGCCGTCGTCGCGCCCGGTATCGCGGAAGCCTTGCTGGCGACTGCCATCGGCCTCTTCGCGGCTATCCCTGCGGTCATCGGATACAACAAATTCTCCGGTGAGCTTGACCGCCTGACGGGCAAGCTGGAAGACTTCAGCACCGAATTCAACACGCTCCTCTCCCGTCAGTTGGACACAGAGAAGTAACCTAACCTTTCAGGAGTTGCCCCATGGGTGCATCCATGCAGAAACGCGGCGGTGGCCGCAGGAATCGCAGAGGCGGGTTCTCGGAGATCAACGTGACACCGTTCGTCGATGTCATGCTCGTGCTGCTCATCATCTTCATGGTGGCCGCACCCATGCTGACCGCCGGTGTCGAGGTGGACCTGCCGGAGACCAAAGCCGCGCCGGTTTCGGGCAATGACGAGCCTTTGACCGTCAGCATCAACCGCAAGGGCGAAGTCTATGTGCAGGACACGAAATATCCTTTGAGCGAAATCCAGTCCAAGCTTCAGGCCATCGCAGGTCAGAACAAGGAGAAGCGCATCTTCGTGAAGGGTGATTCCGCTGTCGATTACGGTGTTATCATGAAGGTCGTGGGTGAAATCAACGCTGCCGGATTCATGAAGGTCGCGCTGCTCACCGATGTCGAATCCACTCCGGCGAAACGGAGATAAGATTCGGTGTCCCTTCGCGGCCTCGCAGCTTCGTCAGCCTTCCACGCAGTCATCCTAATACTGCTGGTCTTCGGCTTGCCGTCTTTTTTAGACCCTGAACCGCTGCCACAGCCATTGGTGATGTCCGTGGAAATTCATCCTGTTGGACCTACCAATATTAAGAACCAAGACACCGCGCCCAAGAAAAAGACTGAGGAGCCGCCGAAGCCCCGCGAAGAGGTGAAGAAGCCAGTTAAGCAGGAAGAGGTGAAGAAAGAGGAACCCAAAAAGGAAGAGAAGAAGCCGGAGCCGAAGCCAGAGCCCGTTCCCGAACCGGTGAAAAAAGAAGAGAAGAAAGAGGAAAAGAAGGAACAGAAAAAAGAAGAGGCGAAAACAGTAGAAGAACCTTCTTTGGATGACATTCTGAAAGACCTCAAGAAGGCAGAAAAGAAACCACCTGCACCAAAGGTTGATAGCCCTGTAGGCACACCCGATGATGGCAAAAAAGCCATCAGCGAATCCGCTTTTGACCAGAATTCCCCACAGGCGATGGCCTTGCAGGATAATATACGCAGCCAAATCATGCCGTGCTGGCTGTACACCGGCGGCGCGCCGGAGGATAAAATCAAAGCGGCGAAGATTCTTGTTTCCGTGAATCCGGATGGTAGCATCGCCAGCGCGAAGCTGCATGGGTCACAAGCGGGTGAATATAAGTCCAACGGTTATTTCCGCGCCATCGTGGATTCCGCCATCCGCGCCACCCGCAACGGCTCCTGCACCCCGCTGAAGAATCTACCCGCCGGGCAATACCACATGTGGAAAGAACTGGTCGTCACCTTCGACCCGCGCGTGATGCTGTAATGCCGCGCATAAAGGCTGTATAGTTTTTTGCCTTTCCGCCCTCTATTCCTTTGCTTCTTCTTTCCGGCTGTACTATGAAAAGTAAGTCGAAATTCCCCAACCCCTTGCCTTCAGGTGATGCCATGCTCCGTTCGCGTTTCCTCTCTTTCCTCACCGTTCTGTTCGCCGCACTGGCTTTCAGCTCCGCTGCCAGCGCGCAGTTGGAAGTGAATATCAATCAGGCGACGCCTGACCCCATCCCCATCGCCGTTCCTGCCCTTTCCGCGCAGGATGCCTCCACCGCTGGTTTGGGCAAAGAAATCATGGCTGTCGTGGCTGCCGACCTTGAGCGTTCCGGCCTCTTCCGCCCCATCCCCGAATCCGCTTTCATCGAAAAGCTCACCTTCGGTCAGACCCTCCCCCGTTTCCCTGACTGGCGCCAGATCAACGCGCAAGGTCTTGTCACCGGCACCATCGAGAACTCCGGCGCGGGTCAGGTGAAAGTCACCTTCCGCCTGTGGGATGTACTCGCCGAAACCCAGAAGACCGGCAAGGAATTCAACACCCTGACGGGCAACTGGCGTCGCGTGGCGCATCTCATCGCCGATGAGATCTATAAATCCACCACCGGCGAAGGCGGTTACTTCGACACCCGCGTGGTCTATGTCGCCGAATCCGGCCCTGCAAAACGCCGCATCAAGCGTCTCGCTATCATGGATCAGGACGGTGCGAACCACAAATTCCTTACCGACGGCAAAAACCTCGTGTTGACCCCGCGCTTCTCCCCGAACTCGCAGGAAGTGCTGTATATGGCCTATCAGGGTCGCAGCCCGAAGGTATACCTGCGTGATTTGCAGACCGGACGTGAGCAGGTCGTCGGCACCTTCGAGGGCATGTCCTTCGCGCCGCGTTTCTCCTTCGATGGTAAGAAAGTCATCATGTCCATCGCCAAGAACGGCGTGACCAACATCCATGAGATGAACCTCGCCACCAAAGCGATGCGTCAGGTCACCAACTCCAACGGCATCGACACCTCGCCCTCTTACTCCCCCGATGGCAAGCAGATCGTCTTCAACTCCGACCGTGGCGGCTCCCAGCAGATTTACGTCATGAACGCCGATGGTTCGGGCGTCAAGCGCATCAGCTTCGAGAAGGGTAACTACTCCACCCCCGTCTGGTCGCCCCGTGGAGACCTCATCGCCTTCACCAAGATGACCGGCGGTCAGTTCTACATCGGCGTCATGCGTCCCGATGGCACGGGCGAGCGCACCATCACCAGCAGCTGGTTGGATGAAGGCCCCACCTGGGCGCCGAACGGTCGCGTGATCATGTTCTCCCGTGGTGAACGTTCCCGCGGCGCGACTCCCGGTCGCTCCAAGGTCTATTCCATCGACATCACGGGCCGCAACCTGCGTGAGGTCATCACCCCGACCGACGCTTCCGACCCCGCCTGGTCGCCGCTGCTGCGCTACTAAGCATCGGATTTGGAATAAAACCCGCGCCCTCAACGGCGCGGGTTTTTTTTATGGCTTCTTTATAGAACTGTTGCATTTGTGTTGCGGTGTAACAAATTCAACACCTACCGCGAGGGGTTTTGCTTATTCCTGTTGATTTCTACCGCCAATCGTATAATTCAAAGCCTCCAGCATTCTAATTCTCCGGCGTAGTGGAGTGATAGGACACTGCGCTGGCGACTGGTGACAGGGCACGGAATACGCGTGTCGGGTTATCCGCAAACCCTTATTTTGCTTAAACAAAACGTTCTTTTTTATCTTGGAGATACAAATGAAAGCTCTTAAACTTCTGGCGGCTGCTTCCGCTCTCTTCGCCGTTGCTGCGTGCGAAACCGCTCCTACCGGTACCGATGGCGTTAACGGCGGTGGCGCTGGTAACGATCCTTACGCTCACCAGTCCAGCAACCCTGCTGCTCAGGCTGACCTCGTGAACAACATCGGC